>JAIROA010000052.1 GCA_031257775.1 Synergistaceae bacterium | reverse complement strand
CGACTGTCGTGGCCCCGGCCACGTCGGGCACCACGATTTTGATCTCGCTGACCTCCTCGCCGCTCGCGGCGGCTGTCGCTATGGCCTGGTCTATCGCGGCGTCAATCTCTGCCGCGGGGACGGTCGCAGTGCCTGTGGCCTGGTCGTAACCGACGCTCACCTCTGGCAGCGTGACGACCACGGCCGGGGCTTCGGGGTCGGTGGCTGTGTCTACTGTCACGACGGGCGTATCCGTGCCGCCGCCTGTGTTATCGTTGTTGGAGCTGGAGCCTCCGCCGCTGGAAGAGCCGCCGGAACTGGAACCGCCGCCGCTGTTGCCGCCGCCACCGCCTCCCCCTCCGCCAGATGAACCGGTTACAACGAGGTTGAAACTGTTCGAGGCCACGCCGTCAATTGTGAGCGTCAGCGGGTGAGTTCCCTGGGGAGTCGCCGCCGTCGTCGTGACGGTGACGGCGGTGCTGTCGCCCGTGGTCGCAGTCGTGGCGAGGGCGAGGGCGATGCCGGGCACGTTGTTCGTGTCGGTCAGCGCGATGGCGGAGTTGTTCGCGATGCCCGCGGTCGTCACCGTGAACGCGGCGCTTCCCGCCGTGCCGGCGGTGAGTGTTCCGGTTTGGGTGCTCACCGATACGGTTTTGTTCACCACCAGATTCATGACGACGGGCTCACTGGCGTAATCGGTGAGGTAGTCATCGTTCGCCTGTTCGGAGAATATTTTCAGCGTGTACGTTCCGTTGGCCACTCCCGCCAGCGGGACGGAGAGCGTGCCGCTCGCCGTGCTTGAACTGTCAACCAACTTCCCGTAATATTTCACCGCGCCTTCCTGCTCCAGAACGCAGGAGACGAACTGATTCTCTCCCGGTGTCGCGTTGGAGTAGGGAAATGCCAGCGTCGCGCCGGACTGCGGCATGTTGGATGTATTGACGTCCAGCGCTTGTGAGGAATCTGTAACAGTGAATTTTAATTTTATATCGCCGGTCGGCGCTGTCGCGCCGACGAGGCCGCTCCCTATGGTCGCGGCTTTGCCGCCTTTGGCGGCAGATGTGAAGAGAACAGATGAAAGATTCAAAAAGAAAGCGGGGCGGACGGCATCAGCACTGTCGAGCACCCTGTCACTGTAGTCGACGATGCCGTTGTGGAGGACGATCGCCGCGCGATTATTTTCGGGGCCGGGCGACCGCAGCCACCAGAAATCCGGATCGGAACTTCCGAACATATCCGAATTTCTGGTAGCGGTGTAGTCCGTATTCACGGAGACGCGGGCGTTATCATCTTTAAATCCCAGATCCGCGCTCGTCGCTTCCTGTATCGAAAGGAAAAATATTTTGTCGGTGGTACCATCGCCGCCCGACGTGTCATATTCAGGGTTATCGGGGTTGGTCACAGCCGCTTTCGTTATCGCGCCGCTTTCTTTCGCCAGGAACGCCGAATCGATGAAGCTGTTTGGATACGGATTCGCGGCGGAATCTCCCGCATCATTCGCGCCGTACCCGTTCAGCCATGACCGTATCGTGCTGGTTTCCCATGTAACCGATGTGTCAGCCGTGTGGTACGGAATGCCGCTATCCAGGTTTTTCTCCGACAGCAAAAACAGCTTGCCGTCCTCCTTTTGGAGCACACGCCACTCGATCGGGTCTCTCAGGTAATATTTTTGCGCGCCGCCCCCGGATGAACTGTTATCCTGCGCCTTAACGTAATCTACGCCTTCTATCCCACTCAGATTCGTACTTGTGCCGTCTCCATTGTTGAATCTCTGCGGATACCGCCCGAAGTACACCTTGTCGTCCGACGTGATGTCCGTGCTGGTTCCTATCGTGACGCCGGCGAACGCCGCGGCTGGCGGCAGGACGAGGCACATTACAAGCGCCGGCAAAACCAGCAATTTCCAAATATTCTTTTTCCCTCTCATTTCTCTTCACTCTCCCTCGTAAATACTGTTTTCCAGTAAAGTTTCGCCCGAAGGCAGTACGTGTGACCATGTATCAAATGCCCGTGCGAGGATGCCATGCCGCGCTCCACATCGTTAAAATCCAGCCTGCCCTCGGCATAACCCTTCTGAAGACCTTTCAAGCGTTTTTTCAGCCGGTTTTTAGACGAAGCGCGCAATTTTATCTTTGACAAATTTACCATAATGAGAGCGCTTTGAGAATATGTTTGAAAGATATTGAAGGAAAAACAATAAGCCTGGTCTTCTTTTGAAAGGTTCTGATGCGCCTGCCCTGTATGCCAATTCGTATTCCTTGACAATGCCGGCCCGTTTTGATATTTTTACCTCATCCTGCGGCGCGTATTCAAAATCATGGCCGCGTCCCAATGTCCGTCATCCTGTCCCAAGGCCGGAGGCGGCCCGTATGTCAGGACGCCGCGTGAGGAGGCAGCCTATGCGGAACATTTATGCTGAACTGTTCGAAAAACTTAATAATGGCGAGGGCGCCGTCTTGAGGACTTGGTGCGGGCCGTCCGGCATAACGAAAGAGCTGCGCCCCGCAAGCGATTTTGCCGCGCCGGAAGACCGGGATGACGGCGACATCTCCGTCTCTGTCGAGAAAAACGGGGACGGCTCGGCTGTCATAGAGGAGCGTTTCCTTCCGCGCCCCAGGCTGTTCATATTCGGAGGCGGGCACATCTCGCTGCCGCTTTCGCGCATCGCGTCCATGCTGGACTTCGACGTGACGGTCTTCGACGACAGGCCTTCTTTCGCGAACAAAGAGCGCTTCCCCTGGGCAAGCGACGTGATCTGCGAAAGTTTCGACGCAATCGGCAAATGGATACATATCAGAAGAGGGGACTACGCCGTCATCACGACAAGGGGGCACAGGCACGACCAGGATTGCCTCAGGACCATCCTCTCAGGCCCCATTCCGCGATACATGGGGATGATCGGCTCGCGCCGGCGGGTCGCGATAGTTAAAAAAGAAATGGCTTCTGAGGGCTATTCTCCCGATATCATCGCGCGTCTGCACTCACCGATCGGGCTTTCCATAGGCGCGGTCACGCCGGAAGAGATATCGGTCGCCATACTCGCCGAGATAATTCAGGAAAAACGCGCGTCCCAGGAACACGCCCGCCATGGAGAGAATTACGCGGACATGAGGCTCATAGGATGGCTCGCGGACAAAGCGGAGCAGGACGATTTAAAGGACGCGCCGGCAGCGATCGTCACGATCCTCTCCGCGGCGGGATCAACCCCGAGAGAGCCGGGCGCTAAAATGGCGATCCTGTTCGACGGGAGCATCATAGGCACGATAGGCGGCGGCTGCGCGGAGGCAGCCGTGATCCGCGACGCCATAGACATCGCGAAAAACGGCGGATATGCCTTTAAGACAGTGGACATGACGGATTCAGCGGAGGACGACGGCATGGTTTGCGGCGGCAATATGGAAGTCCTGATCGAGGCAATAGTCAAATAATTCTAATTCCAAATCAAGTCATGACAGACGAGTTTAAACGTTGCCTGGGATTCCGGCTTCGCAGTCCACGTCGTATATTTTGTAGGGGCGGCCCTTCGCGTTAGGGTGATAGATCCTGACGACATTGGCCATGCCGTGTTCAGCCAGACGGAAGAGTATGCGTCCCGCGCTGCGAGGGGTTATGTTGAGATAAAACGCCAGGTCAGCGCTGCTGAACGTGCCGATGCCGCGGCGTTCGCGCAGATTCATTATCTTCTGGAGGTTCGCCGGGGATATGCCTAGCTTACGCCCGATCTCCTCCGCGCAAGCGCTCGGGTATCCCGACATCGTGACGGATTTTCCGTTCGCCATTGGGCCTATCTGATCGCCGAGGTCGTTCACAAGATAAGCGTGGTGCTGTTCGCTGCGCAAGGACTCCTTGAAGGCCTTTATCGCGTTCTGCCCGGACGTGACTATGTCCATGCCCAGCCCCCATCCGACGCAGACCCCGCTCCCCAGCTCGCCATGAAGGTAACGCGAGAGGGCACAGTCCGTGTAATCGCGCGTGATGTCGCGCAAGACATCGTTGGAGGTAGACAATTCGAACGCCAATCCGTTTCGCCTGATGATCAGCGGCATTCCGTTTTTTTCGTTGAACCTATCGAGCAGCGCCTGGAGGCCGTCATCTCGGCCATCTCCCTCCGAATCCGCCAGCGCCACCACGCCGGAGGCCACCATGGAGTCCCTCAGCCTGCGCGACTGAATGAGCGCAAGAAGCGAGGCGCACGCGTCCACCATGGACGCGGCGGACGGGAACAGGAGTTCGAACGGTATTCCGGACGCGCCAAGCATCTCCGCCATATTCGTGAACCGCGTTGCCACGAGGTCAATTTTCCCTTCGCCCCACAGATCGGCCGACTGCCTCATCGCCCTCTCGTACGCGGACTCGAGGCTCGATGAGTCATCTTCGTCCGGCGGGTCAAAAAAGGCCGGGACGTCGCCGCGGAACACGCCGCTGAAATCCACGTCGGAGCGCGGACTGTCCATGAGTATCCTAGAGATCCTTATCCCCGGAAATCGATACAGTATCCCCGCTAAAGCCCTGTAGTAATCCCTGTCGGTAAGCTCAAAGTAAGCGTGCGGCTTCAGGATGGCCCCGACGCGGCTTACGATATAGGAATAAGGGAACCTTCCGCTAAAGATCAGGCCGTCGAATAAGTGCGCCTTACGCTTATAGATGCCAGCCAGATTGCGCATGGAGTCGTAGGGAAGATATGTCAGCTCGCACATGCGGCTCATCTCTTCGTGCGCCTTCCTGATCAGTTCGACCGATTGCTCCGCCGCGATAATGCCAATCGAAAGCCTCAAGCTGATCCCCCCTCTTTATAATTATAATTATAATAACAAAAAATCCAAATACAAACAGAATTTAAAGACATATAAAGTCCTATATTCAGCTCTATCGCGAGTCCAAAAGAACAATTCCCGGATGATTAAGTAAAGATATCACGCAAGCGTCGTAAAACTATCTTGCAAAATAGTCATCTTCATATCATAATATCAACGCTCTATTCTAAGTCTTTATATGTCCTAAATGCTCCGCGCGGGGTAAATTAATTTCAAAGAGGAGGCTGTTATCATGTCATCATCGTCACTGACCCAGCTCATGTATTGTTTCTGCGTATTGAGCGTCCTGCTTCTTATGGGCACCTATCTGAGGGGTGCCGTCCCTTTCTTCCGGAAGCTCTTCCTTCCCGCATCCGTCATAGGCGGTTTCATCGGCCTGTTGGCTGGGCCTGTGATATGGGGCGACTGGGGCATCCCGTTCCCGAAGGAGTGGATTTCGACTTGGTCCTCGCTGCCTGGCATACTGATCGTCCCTGTCGTCGCGAGCGTCCCGCTGGGCATGAAGTTCGGAGGAAGTCAGGTTTCAGCCGGCAGGACGTCGGCCAACATCGTCAAGATGTTCGGCGTGCTCATGGCGGTATGCACCGCGCAGATGCTGATCGGGCTATGCGTCAGGGAACTGTTCACTATTATCAAGCCGGAGCTTGGCCTTTACGCGCCGTTCGGATTCGAGCTGTCGCAAGGGTTCTCCGGAGGCCACGGCACCGCCGGGGTCATCGGCAGCTTCTACAAGGGGCTGGATCTGCCATACTGGGAGATAGCCCAGGGGGTCACGACGACTACGGCGACATTCGGGATCATCGGCGGGATGGTGATCGGCATCATCGCCATCAACATCGCCGCGCGCAAGGGAAAGACAGAGATACTGAAGAAGCCCGGCGACATACCTCTTGACATGGGCAAAGGATTCCAGACCGATGCCGGCAAACAGAAGAGCCTGGGCCAAGAGACGACCTACAACTCATCCATCGAGTCCATATCGTTCCACATGTCAATCATCTTAGCCGGATGCGGAATCGCTTACATAATAATGAACGCGGCGAAATTCCATAAGATCCCAGGCCTCATGCAGATACCCATCTGGGCTTACTCCATACTCGTCATGTTCGGCGTTAACTTCGTGATACAGAAGATGGGCATTGGCATCCTCATAGACAATAAAACCAAATCCCGGATCTCCGGAGTATGCTCCGACTACGCCATAACGGCCGCGATCGCCAGCATGCCGGTTCACGCCATAATGCAGTACATCTCCCCTATCCTCGCGATGGTGATCGCGGGCTACGTCGTGACCTACTCGCTAACGATGTTTCTGTGCCGGAAATTCTTCAGCAACTGCCGCTTCGAACGCGGAATGGCTATCCTGGGGAGCTCCACTGGCGTATTCCTCACAGGGCTCATGCTGCTCAAGATATGCGATCCGGACTATGAGCTGCCGGTGCTGAACGATTACTCCGTCGGGTTCTCGTTCACGTCGGTTCTGAACTTCGTCCTCCTGCCCATAACCGTCAACCTGCTGCTGCACTACGGCTTCATGACGAACCTGGCGTACCAGTTCGGGATCTTCTCGGCGGCGTGCGCTCTTATTGCCTTCGCGCACTACATCGTCAAGCCTGGCGAGATAAAAGAACCGGGGTGGCAGCAAAAATGAACAAGCGCGAGATGTTCCGATATCTGGATGAAAACAAGGACACAATGGCTTCCGCCTCCGACATGATATGGGATTACGCGGAGACGGCGTTCGAGGAATTCCGTTCCGCCGAGCTGATCAAGGGGATTATGCGGGATCACGGCTTCGAGATCGAGAGCAAGTTTGACGGGATGGACACCGCTTTCTGCGCGACGTTCGGGAATGGCCTCCCGGCAATCGGCATACTTGCCGAGTATGACGCGCTCTCCGGCATGAGCCAGGCCGCGGGATCCGTGGAAAGACGCGGGCTCCAAAACAGCGGCAACGGGCACGGCTGCGGGCACAACCTCTTTGCCGGGGCCTCAATCGGTGCCGCGCTGGCAGTCAAGGAGTACATGACGCGCAATAATCTCAGCGGCACTGTCAAGCTATTCGGGTGCCCTGGCGAGGAAGGCGGCTCCGGCAAGGCATTCATGGCGCGGGCGGGAGCTTTCGACGCTCTCGACGCGGCGTTCGCCTGGCACCCGATGGCCGTGAACGCGGTGCTGGACATGACCATGCTGGCAAACTACCAAGTGCTCTACAAATTCAAGGGGGTGGCCGCTCACGCGGCCGCCGCTCCTGACAAAGGGCGCAGCGCGCTCGACGCGGTGGAGCTTATGAACGTGGGCGTAAACTTCCTGCGCGAACATGTGATTCAAGAGGCGCGGATACACTACGCCATCACCGACTCCGGCGGATTTTCGCCGAATGTCGTGCAGCCATCCGCGGACGTGCTGTATCTCATCCGGGCCCCGCGCACGCCGCAAGTGGAGGAAATTTACAGGCGCGTCAACAAAATAGCGCAGGGCGCCGCCATGATGACCGAGACGGAGCTGGAAATACAGTTCGTGAAAGCCTGCGCCAATGTCATCCCTAACAAGACGCTCGGAGGCGTGCTGCACGGCAACCTGAGCGGGCTGGACATGCCGGTTTACTCAGAGGAGGAACTGAGATTCGCGGCTGAAATAGCCAAAACCTCGCCAGGCTCGGCATCGAGCGACATAGAGCGCTACCTGAAGGATCACGCGGCGGATATGAGGCTATGCCTCAAGAAGCTGGAAGGCAAACCGATCTGCGACATCACCCTGCCGTTTTACCCTGATGACCCGGACCGTATGCTGTCCGGGTCATCCGACGTTGGGGACGTAAGCTGGATCACGCCGACAGCGCAGGTCGCGACCGCGTGCTACGCGCTGGGCACGCCTGAACATTCATGGCAGCTTGTCTCGCAGGGCAGGACATCCATAGGCCACAAGGGCATGGTCCTTGCCGCCAAGGCAATCTCGGGCGGAATCGCGGACGTGCTTCAATCACCCGGAATATTGGATAAAGCCAAAGAGGAGCTTACAGACCGGCTAAACGGCGAGCGATACCGCTCCGCAATACCGGACGGCGTCATGCCGAGGCCCATAGGCAAGCTATGACATTGATCAGTGCGGGCATAGCACTGATCGGGAGTTTCGTTTCGTCCTGGGAGATGAGGGGCGAAGGCGCCGCCCCTCTCTTTGAAAGGGATTTGCGGTATATTGACAACTTAAGAACGGCTATTTTGTGGGATCCAGCCCGAGAGCGCCGACCATTCCGAAAAATACCTCCGTGTTGTCCATCACGCCCTTGAAGTAGTCCGCGCCAGGCCCTGACGCCGAAAGCGGCACGTCGTCCATTATGAAAAATAATTTAATGTCATCAGGATATACTTAAAAAATGTAAGAGGTATTTCAGGGATGTAAAAAAGATGTTAAACGGCAAAACTAATGAATTGGGTGGATTTGGCTGTCAAAATGCCTCGCCAGGAAGATCCTTGCCTATTGACATTCGTGTTTGTCAGTGCGAACATATTAAACCTCTTGGGGGGTGCACCGGACGATCCACGGACCGGCAATACGCGATATTCCTGATTTATAAGCCATTTTACCCGTCAAATCAGGAAAAACGCAAGGTTTGGCATAATGAACACCACGCGGCGAAAGAAGGGCAAGGCTGGCGCGGCACGCAGTCAAGAAATTTTACGAGGGGAAGGTTCAGGTTGAAAAAAATCGCGATTTATGGAAAGGGCGGAATCGGAAAGTCCACGACAACGGCTAATTTATCGGCGGCCATGGCCCAAATGGGTCTGAAAGTCATGCAGATAGGCTGCGACCCAAAGTCGGACTCGACGAAAAACCTGCTTCGCGGGAGGCAGATTCCGACCGTCCTCGATCAGATACGGAACAAAAAAGACGCAATCACGATGAGGGACATTGCCTTCGCGGGGTACGGCGGGATAACCTGCGTCGAGGCCGGGGGGCCTCCTCCCGGGATAGGATGCGCCGGGAGGGGCATAATCACGGCGTTTAAAAAGTTAGAAGAACTTAACACGTATGAGGCCCTCAAGCCTGACATAGTCTTCTATGACGTCCTCGGGGACGTCGTGTGCGGAGGTTTCGCTATGCCGATCAGGGAGGGGTACGCCGACAACGTGTTTATCGTGACATCCGGCGAGATGATGGCGCTATACGCGGCCGGCAACATAATCCGAGCCATAGAGGGCTTTGGGGGGCGCAACTACGCCATGTTTTCCGGCCTGATACTCAACTCCAAAAATATCCCGGGCGAGGAAAACGACGTCCTGAAATTAGCTGACGAAAGCGGATCTAGAGTGATAAAAAAAATCCCGCGCGACTCCGGCGTTCAAAGGGCTGAAGCAATGGGCATGACCGTCGTGGAGGCGTTCCCTGACAGCGCGATGGCCGGAGAGTATTGCGACCTTGCGGCGAAAATACTGGAGGCGGTTCAGCCATGACGCCGCGGCGCGAACCGAAATTCTGCTTTGAAAACACGCTCCACTACTCCTCACCCGCTCACGGGGACTGGGGAATAGTCCAGATCGGCATGATGCTGCCGGAGAGCTATCAGCTGTTCGTCTGCCCGTCCGCGTGCGGCCGGCACGCGGCAATCGGCGCCATGCAGCACGGTCTGAAGGACAGGCTCTCGTTCCTTTATGTCGACCAGAGCGACATAATCGCCGGTTACGACTCGCTCATAGAGGAAGCCGTGGACGAGCTGCTGCGCGAGCTTTCCCCGTGGAAGCCCCAGGCCATGCTCATATTCGTCAGCTGCCTGGACGACCTGATCGGCACGGATCACGAAGCACTGATGTCGCGGCTCTCCAAAGCGCATCCGGAAATCCGCTTCAGGGACTGCCACATGAACCCGATATCGCTTGATTCGGACTCTCCGCCGGGCGTGACGCTCCAGAAGAGGATGTACAGCCTTCTCGAAGGAAACGCCACTGCGCCCGGGCATCGCGATAAGGCCGTCAACTGCGTCGGCTGCTTCGAGGCGATCCATCCCGAAAGCGACCTTCATCCGTTCCTGGCCAGCCTCGGCTATCCGGAAATACGGCATATCTCCCAATATGAGCGCTTCAGCGGCTTTCAGGCAATGGCACGCAGCACCCTGAACCTCGTGATCGGGCCGGGGGCGCTCGGGGCGGCGCGTGAAATGGAGGGTGTTTTGGGCATTCCGCACGTCTTTCTCCCCGTCAGCTACAGGCTCGAAGCAATAGCGCGGGCTTACGAAACGCTGACGCGCGCACTCGGAGGCCAGTGCTTGCCGCCGTTTGGCTTCGGGCAAATCGAGGGCGAAACGCGGGCCAAGATAGAGGAAGCCCGCAAGGCCGCCGGAGACATCCCGATAATAGTGGACGACTCGGCCACAGTGAAACCGTTCGAGCTTGCCCGCGCGCTGATCGAGCATGGTTTCAGGGTGGAGCGCGTCGTCACGGGGGAATGCCTTGAGATAGACAGGGAGAGCTTCGAGTGGCTCATGGAAAACGCGGGTGGCGTGGAGATCATTCAGCCTGAGCACCATAACTCCGTCCGCTTCGCGAACCGGCTGGAAGACAGCCTCGCCATAGGGCTGGACGGCGCGTACCTATCCGGCTCAAAGTATCTGCTCGACATGATAGACGACGGCGGGATGTGGGGCTATCACGGCGTGAAAACCCTCATGGAGCGCATTACGGCGGCCGTGAGCCGCGAGGCGGATCTTAAAGCTGTAATAGACAGCTACGGTTTGGTGGTGTAGCGATGGCAAAATTATCGATATGGCTTGCGCCCTTCTCGCCGGACTATTCCGGCGCGGCTTCCGTTTTTTTTGACCTGAACGCCGTCTCTGCGATGCATGACGCCTTGGGATGCACCGGAAACTACACGGGCTTCGACGAGCCGCGATGGTACGGATCCAAGTCGGCGACCTATTGCTCCGGCCTACGAGAGATAGACCTGATAATGGGCGACGACGAAAAGCTCATTTCGAAGATGCTCATGGCAGGGGCCGATCTCAAGCCAGACATTTTCGCGCTCATAGGCAGCCCGGCGCCGATGGTCGCTGGCTGCGACCTGAAGGGCATAGCCCGTGAGCTGGAGGCCCGCAGCGGCATCGTGAGCGTCGGCATCGACACAACCGGGACGGAACACTATGACAGAGGGGTTTTCCTGGCCGTAAGCGCCCTCCTGGATCGTTTCGCAGAAGCCGGGCAGACCCGCCCTGGGACGGTGAATATCGTCGGTGCAAATCCGATGGATTTCGGGGAGACGGCCAATCTCGCGGATTTAAAGTCAATGCTTGCCGTAAACGGGATCGGGATCGTATCGGCCATCTCAATGGATTACAGCCTGGCCTCCATTAAGGAAGCGCCCAAAGCCCAGGCCAACCTCGCAGTCTCCAGGGCCGGTTTCCTCATAGCCCGCGATATGGAGAAACGTTACGGCCAGCCCTGGCTTGCGGGCCTCCCTGTGGGCGAGAAGGCCGCCGTGTCCTACATGGGCCTTCTGCGGATGATGATGGAGGACGGGAAACCGCGCGTCATAAAGGGAGAGCCTTCAAGAGGCGGCACAAAATGGCTGATCGTGGGCGAACAGATACAGTCGAACTGCATAAGGAACGCGCTCGCGGCCGAATACGGCGAAACGGACGTCACGGCTGGCGCTATTTTCGGCCTGGAAAAAGCGCTCGCCTCCGATGGGGACTTAGACCTCCGTGACGAACGGGCCATAAAGAAGGCAATAAACAGCGGCAGTTACGACGCCATTATCGCCGACCCTTTCCTCTACCCGCTGCTCGAAGACAAAAACAGGCGTTTTCTCCATCACACGCAATACGCCGTCTCCAGCAAGCTGGGAAGCGCGTATAAGGCTGATTTTATCGGAGGGGCCTTTAACAAGTGGTACGAAAAGGGCATTTCGCAGGGAAACATGTCTCCAAAATTTCTTGAAAGGAGCGCTTGAATTTGTTTCGGGTTTTATCGCAAGAAGGCTGATTCATCGCAAGAAGCATGTGCCGCCATATACCGCTTATACTGGAGAAAGGAATGACATTCGATGAGAGCTAATCTTAAAAAGACAGTTTCAGCGCTTTTCCTCCTCGCATTCTCCGCCGTTTTCGGCCCGTCAGCCTTTGAGGCGGGCAAGTATTCCATAGGCCCCTCTGAGTCATGCGCCGCGACGCGGGAAGCCAGGCGCGAGATAACGGACAGCGTCGGCAGAAAAGTGACGCTTCCGGACGAGATAAACCGCGTCGTGATTTCATCCATCTGGCCGCTCCCCTCCGTGTACTGCCTGTTCGAGGGCTCGGCAAAAAAACTCGTTGGCATACACCCGGCATCCATGAGCGCCGCGCAAAACTCCATGCTGGCAAGAGTAACCCCGGATATCCTGAAGGCAAGCACGGGCTTTACGAAGGGCAACGACATCAACATGGAAGAGCTTCTGAAGCTCAGGCCGGACGTGGTATTCTACGCGCCCGCTTCTGAAGGCGAGACGGACGCGGAGTACGAGCAGTTCAAGGCGGCCGGCATCCCCGCGGTGGCTTTCTCGACCTTCACGTGGAATTTCGACTGCGTCAAGACGTTCGAAAACTGGGTTAAGCTCCTTGGCGAGGTGCTGCAAAGGCAGGACGAGGCCGCCGGGATTGCCGCTTACGGGCATGAGGCTTACGAGAACATTCAAAAGACATTCGCGGCAAACCCAGGCATGAAAAAACCGAAAGTCCTCATACTCTTCGAGTATAAGGACGGCTTCATCACGACATCCGGCAGCAACTTCTTCGGCCAATACTGGATAGAGTCCAGCGGCGGGATTAACGTCGCCTCTGGCCTGAGCGGAATGCCCGAGATCAACATGGAGCAGGTATACCAGTGGGATCCGGACATAATCTTCATAACGAACTTCAGCCCGGCCCTCCCGGAAGACCTTCTGGAGAACAAGATCGAGGGGCACGACTGGCGCGGCGTGAGCGCCGTCAAGAACGGCAAGGTATATAAATTCCCGCTCGGCATGTACCGCTGGTTCCCTCCGTCGTCCGACACGCCGCTTGCCCTGAAATGGCTCGCGCAGAAGACCCACCCCGACCTCTTTCCGGATATGGACATGGAAAAAGAAGTCCTGGACTATTACGAGAGATTTTACAAGGTAAAGCTTACGGATGATGACCTCTACAAGATTTTCCACCCTGCGCGTGAAGCTTCTCAGCTTTAAGGGCGAAAGGGCTGTCAGCTTATTCGGGCGCGTCCGCGCTGTCGACGCGGCAATCGCCGCCGCGCCCCTTCTGGCCGCCCTCATATGCATAGGGATCGGGCGCTACAGCGTGAGCGTCCCGGAGACCGTGCGCGCGCTGATGTCTCCTCTTACCGGGGAAGAGATAGAGCCGCTCACTATGTCGGTCATCTTCGGCATCCGTCTGCCGCGCATACTTCTCGCGCTGATCGTCGGAGGCGGGCTGTCCGTTGCCGGCGCGTCATTCCAGGCGCTATTTTCCAATCCGCTCGCGACCCCCGACACGCTTGGCGTCGCGACAGGAGCGTCGTTCGGCGCCGCGGTCGCCCTGCTCATGCACGCCAATATGCTGACCGTGCAGGTAAGCGCGATAGCGTTCGGCTTTGCCGCGCTTTTGGCTACCACGTCCATAAGCAGGCAGGGCGGCAATAACTCCATCGTCATGGTCGTCCTTGCCGGGATCGTGGTCTCAGCGCTCTTTCAGGCATTCCTCTCGCTAGTCCAGTATCTGGCTAACCCGGAGGACACGCTGCCTACGATAACGTACTGGCTGCTGGGAAGCATGGCGAAGGCGAATTTCAAAAGCCTCGCGCGCGGGCTGCCCTTCATCGCGACAGGCGTGGCGCTCCTCTTTGCGCTTCGCTGGCGACTGAACGTCCTTTCGCTCCAGGAGGACGAGGCAAAATCGATGGGCATAAACGTGAAGAACACGCGCCTTGCCGTAATGGCAGCGTCAACGATGGTCACGGCCGCCGGGATATCGCTTTGCGGCCAGGTCGGCTGGATCGGGCTTCTCGTGCCGCACATGTCGAGGATGATCTACGGGGGCGACAACAGGCGCGTAATACCGGCAAGCATCTGTCTGGGCGGGGCTCTGCTCGTCATCATAGACACGGTGGCGCGCGGCGCGACTGCCGCCGAAATCCCCGTATCCGTGCTGACCGCTGTCATAGGGGCGCCGTTTTTCATACTGCTCCTCCGAAAGACGGGAGGCGCAAGGCTGTGATTTTCGCCGTCGAAAACGGATGTTTCAGCTTTAAGGAGAACAGGGTTTTAAGCGATATCAGCTTTTCCGTGTCAAGCGGACAGGTCATGTCGGTGCTGGGGCCTAACGGAGTCGGAAAGACGACGCTCCTGAGATGCATGATGGGTTTTCTGAAGTGGGATTCGGGGGCGACCCGCATCGACGGCAGGGAGCTTCAGACGATGAGGTACGGCGAGATATGGAAAAAGATAGCCTACGTCCCCCAGTCTAAGAACAGCTATCTGTCGTTCACGGCCGAGGAGATGGTGCTTATGGGCCGCACGGCGCACCTGCGGACGTTCGCGCAGCCTACCGCCGAGGATAAGAAGATGGCGCTCCGCTCGATGGAACAGGTCGGCATCGCGCGCCTCCGCTTTAAGAAGTGCAACGAACTTAGCGGAGGGGAGCTGCAGATGGTGTTGATCGCGAGGGCTCTCTGCGCCAGCCCTGAACTCCTGGTCCTGGACGAGCCGGAATCGAATCTTGATTTTAAAAATCAGCTCATAGTGCTTGAAACGATCGCTAAACTCTCGAAGGAGTCGGGGATCGCCGCCATCGTCAACACCCACTATCCGGCCCACGCGCTCAAACTATCCGACATCGCCCTCATCCTGACTCATTCCGGCACGAGCTATTACGGCCCGACCGAAAAGATCGTGAGCGAGGTCAACATGCGCGACGCCTTCGACGTGCGGGTGCTGATTCACGACGTATTATTCGAGAACCGTGTGCTCAAAAACGTCATCCCCATTTCGGTGACGGCAAAGGCCTGAAAAGCGGCGGATCATTATCCGCCTAAAAAACAAAACGGAGGTCATAGATATGAAGCCGGACAAAAATCATTGCGCGCTATCCAGGAAACGCACGGGATTCATCCTCTTCGCCTCGGCCGTAGCTATACTGACTGCGGTCATTGCGGCATCCGCGGCGCCGTCTTTTGCAGCCGCGCGGACGGTCGTCGATCACGCCGGGAACACTGTATCGCTTCCGGACAAAATAGACCGGATCGCCATCGCCTCGATATGGCCGCTCCCGTCGGTGTATTGCCTGTTTGAGGGATCCGCCGAAAAGCTCGTCGGCATAGGCGAGACGTCCATGAGCGCCGCGCGGAATTCCATGCTTGCCGTGGTCATGCCAAGCATAGTGAACGTCAGCACGGGTTTTTTAAGGAACGGCAACCTCAACATAGAGGAACTCCTCAAACTAAAGCCGGACATCGTGTTCTACAACGCTGACAACCCGGTGGACAATAAAGACACTTTCGATAAAGCCGGCATCCCGGCGGTGGCGTTTTCGACCACGCACAAAGGCAGCGACACGATAGCGACGCTCGAAAGCTGGGCAAGCCTTCTGGGAGAGGTTCTGCGGCAGGAGGACAGGGCGGCCGGGATAGTCAGTTACGGGAGAGCCGTGCATAACGAGATCACGTCGGCCATCGCCAAGGCGCCAGGCATCAAGAGACCCCGCGCGCTGATTCTGTTCGAATACGACGACAACGTCATCGTGACGGCGGGCAGCGATGCCTTCGGGCAGTACTGGCTCGAATCGACGGGCGCGATTAACGTGGCGCGGGATCTCAAGGATTACCCGGAGATCAACATGGAGCAGATTTACAAGTGGGATCCTGAAATAATCTTCATCACCAATTTCAGCCCGCGTCTTCCCGAGGATCTTCTGAACAACACGATCGAGGGCCACGACTGGAAAAACGTGACTGCTGTAAAAAACAAGCAGGTATTTAAATTCCCGCTCGGCATGTACCGCTGGTATCCGCCCGCATCCGACACCCCGCTGGTGCTGAAATGGCTTGCCACGAAAAACCAGCCGGAACTGTTCAGGAACACGGACATGGAAAAAGAGGTCAAGGACTATTACGAGCGGTTCTACGGGGTCAATCTATCCAAAGACAATCTCTACCGGATCTTCCACCCGAGCAGGGACGCCGCGAGATAGCGTAATACAGGCCGTGGGCAGCTTTGTGCGATAAAAAGCTGCCCACGCTGGATAAGCTATGACGCAGTGCCAGTATGAAGGGTATGGCAATCAGCGTTACGCTTCAGTCAGATTTCTTGGCATCGATATGCCTCAAGACAGCGCCTTCCGCGCCGGACGTCACAAACTCCCTGTACCTTTCAAGGAACTGGCTGCCTGTGGGCTTGAGGGCAGGGACGGAGGCCTGAGCCCTCTTAGCCAGCTCGTCATCGGGAACGCGGAGGCTGACTTTCCTTGCGGGGATGTCTATATCGATGATATCACCCTCGCGGATGAGCCCGACCGGCCCGCCTGACGCGGCTTCCGGCGATATATGCCCTATAGCCGCGCCGCGCGACGCGCCTGAAAACCTGCCATCCGTCAAAAGAGCCACGGACGAGTCAAGACCGAGCCCCGCAAGGGATGCTGTCGGCTGCAGCATCTCGCGCATACCCGGACCACCCTTCGGCCCCTCGTTTATTATCACGACGACGTCGCCCTTCTTTATGGAACCGGAGGATATCGCCCTGTAAGCGGATTCCTCCCCGTCAAAGACCCTGGCCGGGCCCTCGTGCCTCATCATTTCCGGCAGGACGGCGCTCTGCTTCACCACGGCCCCTGCCGGAGCGATATTGCCGTACAGTATCGCAAGGCCGCCCTCGGCGTGGAACGGGTTGTCCAGCGGGCGGATGACTTCGCTGTCTTTGACCGGAGGCCCTGAAATGGCAGCGATATTTTCCGCCACGGACAGCCCCGTAGCCGTCGCCGGGGAAACGGACACGAGATCCTTTTCCGCCAGGCGGGACATCAAAGCAGGAATTCCCCCAGCTTTGTGAAGATCCACGATAAAATATTTGCCGCCGGGGCTCATGCTGCAGACGTGCGGCGTCCTGCGGCTTATCTCGTCTATGCGTGAGAGGGGGACGTCAAAACCGGCGAAATGGGCGATGGCGGGGATGTGCAGGCACGTGTTGGTCGAGCCGCCTAAAGCCACATCCACAGCAATGGCGTTGTCGACAGCTTCAGGAGTCACGATATCGCGAGGCCGGATGTTTTTTTCAAGAAGCCTCATTATGGCCCGGCCCGTCTCTTTTGCCAGACGGATCCTGTCGGAGTAGACGGCCGGTATCGTCCCGTTGCCAGGCAGGGCAAGCCCTAGCGCTTCCAATACGCAGTTCATCGTGTTCGCGGTGAACATCCCGGCGCACGAGCCGCAGGTCGGGCAGACGGAGCGCTCCATTTCCGAGAGATCCTCACGCGTCATCTCGCCGGACATGCTCTTGCCGACGCCCTCGAATATGGTGGAAAGATCCGTCCTCCTGCCTCGGTAATCGCCAGGCAGCATGGGGCCTCCGCTGAGGATTATGGCTGGGATGTTTATCTCCAGAGCCGACATCGCCATGCCCGGCGTTATTTTGTCGCAGTTCGTTATCATGACGAGCGCGTCAAAGCCGTGCGCCTCCGTCATCACCTCTATGGTGTCCTTCACGAGTTCCCTGCTCGGGAGCGAGTATTTCATGCCTCTGTGATTCATCGCGATCCCGTCGCAGACTCCAATCGTGGGGAACTCTATCGGAAACCCGCCGGAAGCGTAGATTCCGTATTTCACGGCCTGGGCAAGAGCGTCAAGGTGATTGTGGCCTGGGATTATGCCGTTCTGCGAGTTTACGACCCCGATCCACGGGCGATCTATTTCCCAGTCCGCAAAACCGTCAGCATAAAGGAGAGATCTGTGCGGCGCCCTTTCGGCACCGGTTTTGACACTGCCGCTATTTTTTGACATCGTATTATCTCAGCTCCCTTAATTTTTTTAAAGGCCAGACAGGCTGTTTTCTTGTCCCCAAGCCTCTATATCGAGGCTCTCGTAAAGCGCGTATCCGACATTTGCCGCGGAAGACGCCTGCGTAGCGAATGAAACCGATTTAATCATCGGAAGCGCCTTTTTTTTCAAGTCAAGCCCCTGCAGCCTCACGCTGGCAATGGCGCCGTTAACGCGCCCGACCACGCTTCCGTTCGTGTCCCGGGCTAAGGATAGCTGGGCAGGCCAGGAAAAATTCACTGCCTTGACATCAACTGACCAGACGGCACTCTTCCCTTTATAATACCTCATGAACCCATGCCCTTCAGGAAACATAAGAAGGACATACCCGCCGTCGTCCCCCCACATCCCGACCCCTCCCCCCGCGCCGGAGGACGAGTTCACGCTGGCGGTCACGACGCACTCTCTCTGCCTCCAAGCGCTTTCCGGAAGCGGGAAATAAGTCCACGCGATGCTGTTGCGTACCCTTGGCATTACCTTGAACATGCCGTTCTCCGGCGTTTCGAGCTTCACGGCATCCCGGGTCACCGTGAAACTCTCGGCGCCGATCCTGTGCCTGAAACGCTCCTGCGCCGCCGCTTCGCCTGACGCGGCCCAAACTCCGGACGCGCCGCCGGCAAGAAGGCAGGCCGTCACACAGAAAAAAAACGCAATCCGTAAACGCGCAAAATCAGATTTCCGCAAAACCATCACCATCCATCCTCAAGTCGTCGGTAAATGATAGCAGATCCTACCGCTTTTGTGTCGCGCGTATAACCTGGGAATCGAGGCACACATTAACACCGCGCAATCATGATCCAGCGCGATTGCGGGACGCCCTGTCTTCTGATAAAATACCTATGCTAAAAGCTCCGCGCGCGCGGGCTGCTAAAGTTTTTGCCGGGCGCGTAGGGCAGGGGAATGCCGCAAAAGGCGATCTGAAAACGGAATTAGGTGGGATGTTTAATGGCTACGCAGAAAAACAATTCAGACATGGAGATCATGACCCGGGCCGGGTATGAAAAGCTCAAAACGGAACTTACGCTTCTCCGTACTGACATGAGGCTCGAAGTGGCAAACAAGCTTGAGGAAGCCAGGGCCTTCGGGGATCTGAGCGAAAACGCGGAATACCACGCGGCAAAAGAGGAGCAGGAGAAGCTAGAAGGTCGAATAAGCCGGCTTGAATACAAGCTGAACAAGGCAAAGATAATCGACTTCGACGATCTGGACACAAGCCACGCAAACCTCGGCACCACGATAACCATTCAGGATTTGGACAAAAACGACTCTTTCACATATATGCTCGTAGGAACAGAGGAATCAGACCCAAAGGAGAACAAGATATCCGTATCGAGCCCTGTCGGCAAGGCTATAATAGGCAAAGCTATCGGGGACGAGGTGTCCGTCCGCGTCCCAAAGGGGCTCAGACGCCTGAAGATACTTGAGATAACGGCGCAAAGATAACCGGGCCTCGAGAAGCGGCAAACGCTGGCGGCAGGGGGATTTCACAGCCCGGTGCCCTGCTTTGGCTGGGATGTCCCGGCGCTATCCCTGAAGCCTAAAGGGAAGACAGGCATAAATTATTACGATGCTTGAATTGAATGTATCCGGTAACAACAATTCTGACGATATGCATTAATTTGATATCATCAATGGAATAGGGGTTTTTCGTTCATGCCAATTAAGATTCCTAACGCACTGCCCGCCGCCAAAGTCCTCTCCTCGGAGAATATCTTCCTGATGCCGGAGTCCCGCGCTATCCATCAGGATATCAGGCCTCTTAAGATTGCCATAATAAACCTGATGCCTACGAAAAATGAGACGGAGATCCAGCTTCTGCGCTTGCTCAGCGGGACGGCGCTGCAAGTTGAGGTGGAATTCATCCAGATGGCGACGCATGTCGCTAAAAACACGCCCTCCGATCACCTGAAGGCTTTTTATAAAAACTATTCCGAGATTGAAAGCTCGTGCTATGACGGCATGATCATAACCGGAGCGCCCGTCGAGGCCATGCCTTTCGAAGATGTGGACTACTGGCCGGAACTTTCATCCATCATGGAATGGTGCGGTGATCACGTCTATTCCGTATTCCACATATGCTGGGGCGCCCAGGCTGGCTTATATCATCATTACGGCATAGAAAAGCGCATGATGGACGAAAAACTTACCGGCGTGTTCCAGCACCGCAGCCTTGTAAGCAACCACCCCCTGCTGCGCGGTTTCGACGATGTTTATTACGCGCCGCACTCCCGCTATACGACAGTCCTGGCAGAGGATATTGATTCCCGGCATGACATCAGGATACTCTCGGTTTCTGACAAAGCGGGAGTATACATAGCAGCCAGCAACGACATGAGAAGGATTTTCGTGACCGGGCACTCCGAGTACGATTCCGGCACGCTTGCCGCTGAATATGAGCGCGATGTCAAGTCCGGAACCCCGACGCCGGTGCCGGAAAACTACTTCCCTGACGATAATCCGGACAATATGCCGGTCATGAGGTGGCGGTCACACGCGAGCCTCTTATTTTCCAACTGGCTTAATTTTGTAATA
>JAIROA010000074.1 GCA_031257775.1 Synergistaceae bacterium | reverse complement strand
TCACCCTTTAGGCCCCTGACGATAAATCAGCCCTTCTCAAAGGAAGCGCTGATTAATTCGCCTAAACGACATTTCAACGTTTGAGAGCCCAGGCGCTGCAAGGGTTTAAATCTTCACCCTTTAGGCCCCTGACGATAAATCAGCCCTTCTCAAAGGAAGCGCTGATTAATTCGCCTAAACGACATTTCAACGTTTAAGAGCCCAGGCGTTGCAAGGGTTTAAATCTTCACCCTTTAGGCCCCTGACGATAAATCAGCCCTTCTCAAAGGAGTGAGCGATGATCATTCATCCGAATCGCATGAAAAAACGCGCCCCCCGGGTCTGGCATGTCCGCTTCGCGGCGGCCGCCGCAGCGCTGCTTCTGGCAGCTTTCATGGCCGGGATGGCGTATGCAGGGGACACGGTGCCTGACGACCCTTTTTCAAGATACGTCAGGATAGGGCGGATGGTTTCTCCCGGCGCAGTGAACATGACCCCGCACGCGGCGATCATCAGGGAACACGCGGACAGCGCCATACCGCCGGATGTCTGGGTTCCGGGCGAACTGCTGACGCAGATGAACGTCCCGGTCAAGCTCTCTCCTGAAAAAACATCGTACTCCATCCGTGTCGATAAGCCAGCGGAAACGTTCGGCCTGCCGGCCCTGGCGTCGCTTGCCCCAGACGCCGCCGATCTTTATTTCAGAGCAAAGAGCGAGGACAGCAAGCTTTATTTCAACCTGACCGGCATGGAAAACATAACGGGCCTGGCATACGCTTTCGCGCCCGGCGACGTCCTCACGGTAGGGGCTCTCCGGCACATGTCGCCCTACATAGCGCCGTACAGGAAGCAGCCGGTGCCGGAGAAACTTACGGGGCGCTTCAACCTCGTCTGGGATCATGTCATGAACGACAACGCGGATCTTACGACTGAGGCGCCATTGACAGCCGTAAGCGTGATCTCGCCGACCTGGTTCGTCCTTCTTGACGAGACGGGGCGCGTCGGCAACAGGGCAGACGTATCCTATGTCGAGTCCGCCCACGCGCAGGGAATTCAGGTATGGGCTCTCGTGTCCAACGGTTTCAACAAGGCAAGGACGGGCAAGTTTCTGGCAGATCAGAAGGCGCAGGATGCCTTTATCGCCAGCATGTTGGCATACGCGAAAATTTATGGCTTTGACGGCATAAACATCGATTTCGAGAGCGTTGACAATAAAGACGCGAAACCGCTCACCGACTTCGTCCGGAGATTTGCCGCCTCGGGCAGGGAGCAGGGGCTTTTGTTTTCTATGGACGTGACGGTGCCATCGAGATGGTCGCTCTGCTACGAGCGCAAACAGCTCTCTCAGATAGTCGATTACATAGCCGTCATGACATACGACGAACACTGGCGCACCTCGCCCCGCGCCGGTTCGACGGCGTCGCTCCCGTGGGTCCGCGCCGCGATCGAGAACACGCTTGCCGAAGTGCCGTCTGGCAAGCTGCTCATGGGAGTGCCGTTCTACACGAGAGAGTGGCGGGAGACGAAGGGAAAGAACGGAAAGACGTCGGTCAAATCGCGGACGTTTTCGATGGCGTCTTCAGATCATAAGATAGCGACAACCGGCGCACAGAAAAAGTGGCTGGAGGCGGCCGGGCAGAATTACATAGAGTACACAGGCGATGGAGACAAGTTCAGGGTATGGATCGAGGACGCGGAATCCATAGCGCTGCGGATGGGCCTTCTGGATAAATATGGCCTGGCGGGCGCGGCTTTCTGGAGAAAAGGCTTTGAGACGCCTGATATCTGGAAAGTCATAGAAGATGCCTCGAAATAGGCGTTAGACTCGAAACGCGGGACAGCCCCCCATTTTAATGCTGACACTGACCGTCATCGCCCTTGGCGTAATCGGCCCGGATGCGCTGCGTCCTCCTTGTGGTACACGCTCCCAGGCATAATCCGGCGCGCTCATGACCATGACGCGATTTACGGGAAACAGTCTTGAGGATATAATAGCGGTTGCAAAATTCAGCGGCGGGGGGTATATGGTAAATGGGATGTTTCATGGATGGGATGGAAGCTTCCATCGAGGAAGCTGACGGGACGGTCGGCAGACTCATAAAAGAGGAGCTTTCGCGGCAGAGGACGCAGATCGAGCTGATCGCGTCGGAGAACTTCGTCCCGGCTTCGATTCTGGAGGCAATGGGCTCCGTTCTGACAAACAAATACGCTGAGGGATACCCTCACAAAAAATATTATGGCGGATGCGAGTACGTCGAACAGATAGAGGAGATCGCGATAGAAAGGGCAAAGGCCCTCTTCGGGGCCGATCACGCGAACGTGCAGCCGCACTCTGGAAGCACCGCGAATCAGGCCGCTTATTTCTCCGTGATGAGGCCGGGCGACACGATGCTCTCCATGAGGCTCGATCACGGCGGGCACCTATCGCACGGGCATCCGATCAACTTCACTGGCAAAATGTACAAAATAGCGGCATACGGCGTGAACGCCGAGACCGAAACGATCGACTACGACGACCTGGCGCGCCTGGCGAGGGAAAGCAGGCCAAAAGTCATCGTAGCCGGCGCGAGCGCTTACCCAAGGTCCATAGACTTCAAGCGCTTCCGCGAGATAGCGGACGAGACAGGCGCGATCCTCATTACGGACATGGCGCATATCGCAGGTCTCGTAGCCGGCGGCGCCCACGAGAATCCGGCGCCGTACTCGGACTTCGTGACATCCACCACTCACAAAACGCTGCGCGGCCCCAGAGGCGCCTTCGTCCTATGCAAGGATGGTTTTGCGCAGGATCTCGACCGCACGGTCTTCCCCGGAATTCAGGGCGGCCCCCTTCTGCCGGCAATCGCTGGCAAGGCCATATGCTTCAAGCTCGCGTCAGAGCCGCGGTTCAAAGAGTACGCGCGCCAGGTGGTCAAAAACGCCTCAGCGCTGGCCGGGGCCCTGCAGGAAAGAGGCTTCCGCCTCGTATCGGGGGGGACGGACAACCATATGATGCTGGTCGACCTCAGGCCAAAGGCGCTGACAGGAAAAGCCGCCGAGCGCCTGCTTCACGAGGCCGGCATAACCTCCAACAAAAACGCGATCCCCTTCGACCCTGAAAAGCCTATGGTGACGAGCGGGCTCCGCTTCGGCACAGCGGCGGTCACGACGCGCGGCATGACGGAAAACGAAATGACTGTCATAGCGGATGCCATTGACGGCGTGCTTTCCGCGCCGGACGACGCGGCGCTCAGGAAGGCGACCAGATCGAAAATGACTGACCTGTGCCTCGCGTACCCTCTTTATAAGAATCTATGACGGTGCCGGATCAGGACAAACAGCGAAAAAAATGGGCCTTTGACCTGGACTGCGACGGCTGGACGGAGTTTTTCTCAGGCCTGGGGCACCCGTCCTATAGGGCAGGTCAGGTGTGCGCGTGGATATGGAAGCGGAGGGTATTCGACCCGGAGGGCATGACGGATTTCGGCAAGGAGCTTCGCGCGGATCTGGCTGCCTCGTTTGACTTCTCCCCTCCTGAAATAGCCCGCTCCCAACGCGCCGATGACGGCACAAGAAAATACCTCATCGCCATGCGTGACGGCGCCCGCGTCGAAACGGCGCTCATAAAGCATGGCGATAGGCTCACGGCGTGCCTCTCAACGCAGTCAGGCTGCCCGATAGGCTGCCCGTTCTGCGCCACCGGGGCATCCGGCTTCGACAGGAACCTCACGTCCGGGGAGATAGCTTCCCAGTTCGCGGTTATGGAACAGTCCGTGGGAAGGGACATTCAGAATATCGTCCTCATGGGCATGGGAGAGCCGCTCCTGAACACCGAGGCGGTGCTTGCCGCCATCCGCGTCCTCAATCACCCGAAGATGCGGGGGCTCGGCGCAAGGCACTTCACGATATCGACCGCCGGGATAATACCCGGCATTGAGGCGCTGGCCGCCTCCGGCTTGCCCGTCCGGCTAGCCGTTTCGCTCCACGCCACGAACGACGAGCTGCGCGACGAGCTTGTCCCCTGCAACACGTCCTACCCGATTAAGGAACTCGTCGCGGCAATGAGGGATTATCAGACGAGGACGGGCGACAGGGTGACTATCGAGTACGCGCTCTTCAAAAAAAAGAACGACACTCTGGAACACGCGCGCCATCTGGTCAGGCTGCTGCACGGCCTTCATGCCTATATAAACCTCATACCGGCCAACGGTAACCTGAACGGCTACGCGCGCAGCGCCCCGGAAGACGTGCTGCGCTTTCAGAGCGTTTTAAAGTCAGCCGGTTTCGAGGCGGAAATCCGCGCGGAGCGCGGGGGGGACATCCGCGCCTCATGCGGTCAGCTTAAAGGGCGCGAGCCTGCCCATGATCAGGACAAAGCTAAACCCGGAACAACAAAACCCACGCACGGCGGGCATGTGAAAAAAAACGAACGCCCTTCTGGCCCGAACAGCCCCAAACCCGAGACGGAACGGCGGCGCCGGCGCGGCCCGTCTCGTTGAGCGGGCACAGATAAAACAAATAGCGCCAAGATGAATCGTGCCTCGTAAAAATTCACCTATCGCGAATCGGCACCGACCTCAAGCAGGCACTGAATTCTGTAACAGCCCTCTTTAAAATACACAGCCGCCGATGTCGGATAAGACAGGCAAAAAACGAATTCATTTCGGCCAGAGAGTCTGATATACTTCAATGACGTTAAAAATCTTTTTTGGGGAGGAATTAAAAAAGGATGAAAAGCGTAAAGGGCACGAAGACAGAGGTCAACCTGATGAAGGCTTTCGCGGGCGAATCTCAGGCACGCAACCGTTACACGTATTACGCGTCAGTAGCGAAGAACGAGGGTTTTAAACAGATCGAGTTTATTTTCACGGAAACAGCGGATCAGGAAAAGGAACACGCCAAACGGCTGTTCCGCTTCATGGACGGCCCCGGGGAGATCGAAATCACCGCCGCCTTTCCGGCCGGCCCGGAGCGCGGCACGCTGGACAACCTCAAGGACGCGGCTGCCGGCGAGCATTACGAATACATGACCATGTACCCGGAGTTCGCCAAGACCGCCGAGGAGGAAGGCTTTCCCGAGATAGCCTCAGCGATGAGGGCAATCGCGGCCGCCGAGAAATTTCACGAGGAACGCTACCTTGGCCTTGCGAAGAACGTGGCCGAGGGCAAAGTTTTCAAGAAGGACACGAAAATCACGTGGAGATGCCGTAACTGCGGCTATATCGTAGAAACGGCCGAAGCGCCCAAAAAATGCCCGGCCTGCGATCATCCGCAGGCGCATTTCGAGATGCTTGGCATAAACTGGTAGGCATCAAGATTAGAATCGCAGCACGGCTCGACATAAAGGGGGCGTCCTGCGGGACGTCCCCTTCTTTTGCATTCCGGATTTTTTGGCGCGCTCAGTCCGGTTTAGGGAATCGCTGATTAAATGTTCTTTGCGCGAAGGCGAAGATGCCCATTGCGGCCAAAGGTTATTTAATCGGCGGTTCCTTAGGTATCAGGCAGAACGGATGGCCCGCGGGATCCAGCATGACCGTTATTTCGGGGATGAACTGCTGCGGGGCTTTTTTCGCCCCAAGCTCTATGGCCTTCTTCACGGCACCTTGCAGATCATCAGTGAATAAATCAAGATGCGCCATCTGCTGCGGCTTGCCCGGCTCTTCTGGCCAGACCGGCGGCACGTAGTCCTCCGCGTTCAGGAAATTCAGCTTGACGTCTGTTCCCGGCAAACTCACCGATACTCCATGATCGCCAAATTCATGCTCTATTTTCCCATCCAGCAGCTTCACGTAAAAATCCGCGAGCGGACGGAAATCTAAGCTGTCAATCGAAACGCAGCCTAACTCGATCTTGCTCATTCCAGCACCTCCTTGTCGTTAACGGTCTAGTATCAGCCTAACACCTTCTTTGCTATAAACGATATGCTTTTGACAGTTACAAGCGCTATGAGGGTCAGAACCACGGTTCCTCTTATCATCGTAATTCCTCCTTTCGTATTTTCTATTTATACAATGAAATCAGCTCCCCCCATTATTTTGAATATGTCGGATATGTTTATAAATGCGCAATCTTATTTCAGAAGCCGAACTCCAATACCGTCGTCTCGTGAAACTCCTCTTGGGGCTTAAGCAGCGTGGACGGGAATCCGGGATGATGCGGCGCGTCAGGATAATGCTGCGTCTCCAGGCAGAATCCAGCGCGGCGGTTCATCCGGCATCCTTTGCCCTTTTCCGTTCCGTCCAAGAAGTTGCCGGTATAAAACTGCACGGCGGGCTGGGTAGTGAGAACCCTCATTGAGAGGCCGCCATTCGGGGAACGGGCTTCAGCCGCCAATGACAGCCCTGCCGGGTTCCGGCGCTTTATCAGGAAACAGTGATCGTATCCGTGCCCGTATTTCAGGTTCACGTCGCCTGAATTTATGTCGCGGCCTATCGTTTTCCAGTCCCTGAAGTCGAACGGCGTTCCATTTACCGGGATCATCCTGCCGGTCGGGATAAGCTCTTCCGTCGTTTCGAGAAACGCGCCGCTCTCTATCCTGAGAAGGTGGTTTTCTATGGTTCCGTCCATTCCGGCTGAAAGGTTGAAATACGCGTGATTCGTCAGGTTGACATGCGTGTCCGCGTCCGTTCTCGCGAAATACTCCATCGTAAGCCTGTCGCCGTCATCCAGCGCGTAACGGACTGTTATGCTCAGATTTCCCGGAAAACCATCCTCGCCGTCCGGGGATGCTGTCTTGAAGGTTACGGAATCCTGGGCCTCGCTTTCGGCCGTAAAGAGCCGTTTGTTAAGGCTGCCGTGCAGGAAATTGCCCCCGTCGTTCTTAGGCAGGCCATAATCGCGGCCTCCTATCCTGACTGAAGCGCCCTTGATCCTGTTGGCGTACCGGCCGATGAACGCGCCATGCGCGGCGCCGTCAGCCTCATATTGAGCCAGGTTGTCGAAACCCAGGACGATGTCCTTATGCCCGGACGCTGCCGGGAGCAGGATGCCGGTTATGCGGCAGCCGTAAGGAACGCATTTCACCGTCACGCCGTTCCCGTTGCGAAGCATGTACTGATCAACGCGGCGCCCGTCAGAGGTAACGCCGAAAAATTCGCGGCTCATAGTCCAGCCCCCCAGTCTCATGAGTTATGATATCATCTGATATCGAAAGGGCAAGGCGCGCCGCGAAGATTCCCAAACAATCTCTCCTATCAGCGGAGGAGGCATGTGTATGGCAAAAGCGTCATGTATGATAAAAAAAATACAGAGCGGCGGATACGACCATGTTTTTTCATCAATATACGGGCATGAGTCCATCAGGGCGCAGAGGGAACGATATATCGAGACGATACTGGGCTTCGAGCGCTATTACGGCGAGGAAAGGGATATCTCCGTCTATTCGGCGCCGGGGCGCGTGGAATTGTGCGGAAATCACACGGATCACAACAACGGCGTCGTGATGGCCGCCGCAATAAACCTGGACATAGTGGCCGTCGTCTCGAAGTCCGGAGGCGATGTCATCCGCCTCCGCTCGCGAGGGTTCGAAGGAGAGGACGCGGTGCGCGTAACATCGCTCGTGCCGGACCATGCCGAACGAGGGCATTCGTCAGCCATGATAAGGGGCATCGCCTCCGCATTCGCCGGCCGGGGCGGGAATTTAGGCGCGTTCGACGCGTATACGTCGTCAGACGTCCTCAAGGGCAGCGGCCTTTCCAGCTCGGCCGCTTTCGAGGTCTGTGTCGGCGCAATAATCAACTGGGAATACAACGGGGGGCGCTTTGACGCTCTGACTGTCGCGCTAATTGGCCAGCACGCCGAGAATGAATTCTTCGGCAAGCCGTCAGGGCTGATGGATCAGACCGCATGCTCGGCGGGAGGCGCCGTAACCATAGACTTCGAGAACCCCTCTTTGCCGGCGATAGAGCGCGTTCCGCTCGATCTCGCCTCTTACGGGCTGCGCCTTGTGGTCACCGATACCAAAGGGGATCACTCGAACCTGACGGAAGAATACGCGGCAATCCGAAGCGAGATGGAGAGCGTGGCGGATGTCTTCGGTAAACGCTGCCTGAGGGAGGTCGGATACGGCAATTTCAAGGCGCGGATCGCGGATGTGCGCCGCATAACCGGCGACAGGGCCGTAATCCGCGCGGCTCATTTTTTCGAGGAGTGCCGCAGGGTCAGGGAGGCCGCGTCCGCGATAAAGAGCGGCGACATATCGAGGTGGATGGAGCTAATGATCGAGTGCGGGCACTCGTCATTCGAATTCAACCAGAACGCGTACTCCATAAAATCCCCTGAACATCAGGGCATATCTGTCGGCCTTGCGGTCTCACAGGGCATATTGAGGGGGCGTGGCGCGTGGCGCCTCCAGGGCGGGGGGTTTGCCGGCACCATTCAGGCTTTCGTGCCGGATTCCCTTTTGGACGAGTATCGCGCGGCGCTGGGAGGGATTTTCGGCCCGGGCTCGTGCCATGTCCTGCGCGTCAGGCATGAGGGCGGGCTGAAAATCGAGTGACGATTTTAAGGAATCGCTGATTAAATGTTCTTTATGACTATATAGTTTGTTCATCGTAAGATGCCCAATACTATAAAAACTATTATCGATATGGAAACGGCGGCTATGATTATGTCGGCTGTCCGAAGGGATATGCCGATATGCTCGTAAAGATTGCGGCGCAGGCCGCGCGCCTGCTTTTCGCGGCCGTCACGCGATCCGTCCGTCATTTTTTGGCTATGTACTTGCGCACGTCGATGGCTACCGCCAGTATGATTATCAGTCCCTTTATTATGTACTGATAATAAGCGTTGACGCCCAAGTAGTAGAGGCTGTAGTTTATTACCTGGAGTATTATGACCCCTATCAGGACGCCGGGGATCGTCCCGACGCCGCCCGTGAAGGACACGCCGCCTATCACGCACCCGCTTATCGCGTCCAGCTCGTAGTTGAGCCCGGTCGCCGTCGTGACGCTCTGCACCCTTCCGGCTTCGAGGAACGCGGCGATCCCGTACAGGATCCCGGCCACGAAATAAACGCCGAATATATTGCGCGTCACGTTGACGCCGGATACGGCCGCGGCTTCAGGGTTGCCTCCTATCGCGAACATGTTCTTGCCAAGAGTCGTCTTGTTCCAGATGACCCACATGAACGCCGAGCAGATGGCAAGGTAAATGACCAGGTAGGGCAAATTCATGAACCCGATGTCGAACGAGCCGTTCACGGCGCTTATATATCTCGGATCCAGGCTCGCCAAGGGCTGGGCGCCGTTTGCCTGGCTGTCGATATACAGGCACAGCGCACCGTAGGCTATGAGCTGCGTGCCCAGCGATATTATGAAAGGGTGCATCTTCAGCACGGCGAAACCAAAAGCGTTGATAAGACAGAAAACTATCGCCGCCAGTATGGCTAGAAGGAGCGGGATCACGAGCGGAAGCGGCTCGGTGATGCCCGGGTACATGCGCGAGGCGTATGTGACGCTCTGAAGCAGCGAAGCCGATATCGCCGCGCTGACCCCGAGTATGCGTCCGGCGGAGAGGTCGGTACCGGTATAAACTATCATCCCGGCCACGCCGAGCGCGAGTATCCCCCTAGTCGATGCCTGAGCCAGGATGTTGCTCAGATTCCTCGTAGACAGGAAATTCGGTTCGTATATGACAACGATTATTATCAAAACCCCCAGTATGATATAAAGCGAGTAGTTCAAAAGCCACTCTTTCCAACTGGAGCTTCCTGGCAAATCAGCCATCTGCCTTCCCTCCCATGGATCAGACATACTTTGCCGCCAGGCGCATGATCTCCTCCTGGGTGGCATCCGCTATGTCGAGCATTCCAGCGACTCGTCCGTCGGACATAACCATTATCCTGTCCGAAATGCCCAGAAGTTCCGGCATTTCAGACGACACTACTATGATCCCTTTCCCCTCAGCCGCCAGATTGATGATAAGCTGATATATCTCGGCCTTCGCGCCGACGTCGATTCCGCGCGTCGGCTCGTCCAGGAGCAGGACATCCGGTTTCGTCAGAAGCCATCTGCCGATGATGACCTTCTGCTGATTCCCTCCCGACAGGTTGCGTATGTGCGTCCTTTGAGACGGGGTTTTCACTTTCAGGCTGTCTATCACCCATTTCGTGTCCCCGTGCATCCGATGCCCGGAGAGGAATCCGTAGCGCTTGTAGCTGTTTATGTTCGCTATCACGGAGTTGAACATGACGTCGAGCCCCGCGAATATGCCTGTAGCCCTGCGCTCCTCCGTGAGCATCGCGAATCCGTTGCGGATAGCGTCCGATGAATTTTTATTGTTTATGGGCCTGCCGTTTTTGACAATGCTTCCTTTTGAGTGACGGGCGATCCCGAAGATCGTCTCGAGCAGCTCGGTCCGCCTGCTTCCGACCAGCCCCGCGACCCCGAGTATCTCGCCGCGCCTGAGGGTGAAGCTGATATCCCGGCATGTCGGGGCGTACATACCCGAAAGCCCGCGCACGGCCATCAGCTCCTCGCCCGGAGCGTTCGTTTTTGGCGGAAAGCGGTGCGTGAGGTCTCGCCCCACCATCATGTTTATTATTTTATCAACAGTGAGTCCGGACGCGGGTTCCGTCCCTATCCATCTGCCGTCCCTCATTATGGTCACTTCGTCCGAGATTTTCAGGATCTCCTCCATCCTGTGCGATATGTACACGATGCCTACGCCGCCCGAGCGGAGTTTGCCGATTATCCTGAACAGGTGCTCCACTTCCTCGTTGGTGAGCGAGCTGGTCGGCTCGTCAAGGACGAGGATTTTCGTGTTGTAGGAGACCGCCTTCGCTATCTCGACCATCTGGCGCTGCGACACGCTGAGATTGCCCACCAGAGCGCGAGGATTCACGTCTATGTCCAGCTCGTCGAAAATGGCCGCCGTGCTGTCGCGCATCATCTTGTGGCTCACGAACCCGAAGCGTTTCGGGAACCGCCCGAGCCAGATGTTTTCCATCACGCTGCGTTTCAGCACCTGGTTGAGCTCCTGATGAACCATCGAAACTCCGCCCTCCATTGCATCCTTCGGCCCGCTGAAACTGACCGGCCTGCCGTTTACAAGGATTTCCCCGGCATCGGCTTTGTATATTCCAAACAGGCATTTCATCAGGGTCGACTTCCCGGCGCCGTTTTCACCCATAAGCGCGTGAATGGTCCCGGCTTCCACGGCCAGATTCACGCCATCAAGGGCTTTAACTCCAGGGAAAGCCTTATCCATGCCTCTCATTTCGAGAAGACGCGGCATGCTTTCCGACGGTCCGGGACGCGAAACGTTTTCAACGATCATAACGGCGCAGCCCCTTTGAGGTCACATCGATCATCATTATCTCTTTTATCTCTTCAATAAAGCGCCCGGGGATTTGATTTTATTCAAACCCCCGGACCGGCGCGATTTTACTTGCCCACGTATGGCGAGTACGGAATGCGCACAGCTATGCCGCTGTCGTCGTACTTGTAGCCAGTCCCTTCGAGGGGTGCCTTGCCGTTTATCATGTTGAGCATTATGGCCGAAACCGCGTTGCCCATAGCCTCGCCGTCCTGTTTGACAGTGCCGCTCATTATGCCCCTGTTTATCGCGTCCACGGCCTGGTCGGTCGCGTCGACCCCTATGACCGGTATGAGCTTGCTGCCGCCCTCCACGTTATAGCCTATGTTGGAGAGGGCCGCTATCGCGCCCATTGCCATCGAGTCGTTGTTCGCTATGACCAGCTCGATCTTGCCCTCGTTCGCGGCAAGCGCCGACTCCATGGCCTGCTGCGCCAGGGCCGTGTCCCAGTTGCAGACGAAGGTTTCGCCGATCTGCTCCAGCTTGACGCCGTTTAAGACAGCCTGGCTCACGCTGAAGTCGGTGCGGGCTATGGCTTCCGGATTGTCCGGCTCGCCCTTGAACATGACGTACTGGAATTTGCCGTCCTTGTTGATGTCGTACTTGTTCTCATCCCAGATGCTCTTTACGATGTCGCCCTGCATCTTGCCGGCGTCGGCCGCGTTCGTGCCTACGAAAAGCGCTTTTTCATACGTCTTCAGCACGTCGAGGTTTGGCTCGCGGTTGAAGAACACGACGGGGATTCCCGCCTTCTTGATCTTGTCTACGACCCCGGAAGCCGCCTGCGCGTCCACCATATTCACTATGATGCCGTCCATGCCGCGCTCTATCATGACGTCGAGCTGGTCGTTCTGAGTGGCCTGATCGCCCTTCCCGTCCTGCATGGATATCTGGGCTTTGCCGTCAAGGGCCTTGTTGAGCGCGTTGCGCACTGTGGAAATGTACGTGTCGTCGTATTTGTAGATGAGTATTCCTATTCTCGGCGAAGCCGCCATTGCCGCCGTGGAAACGAACATTGCCGCAAGCAGCATACACATAAATAACATGACACGCCCTTTGCCTGGTCTCATTAATACATACCCCCTGTTTTGTGATGTTTTGTCAAACACTGCGGCCCTTCAAGCCAATGAACGGCATTCCGCCATATGCCATTCAGTCATCGCCATTCGCGTTGTCTCCCCCGTTGTCGCTGCCGCCGTCACCTCCGCCCGCGCCGTCACTCCCATCCTCTCCGCCGTCATTCTCCCGGCCCTGCCCGGTCTGGCGGCCGCAATCCCCGCCTCCCCCTCCTTTCAAAAATCGCCTCCCGCTTCGGGTTGTCTCCCGCTCCGCCGCAGTCAAAACCGCGAGAATCCCTGTCGCCTTTAAGCACTCCACCGCCGAAAGTTTCCGTGACGATAGCCGTCGTTTTTTCCCCAGTTGCCAGATCTATCCGTTTGTTCTCAAGGATTACCTTATTGACATAATTTTATTATATAAAATTATTCCGTCAATGCCGGGCTGACCGATCTTATTGACATGTATAAATCGGTATGATAACGTATTTAAAGCTAAATTGCTTTTCCAAACTTTACTGACATATTTAAGAAAGTTAATTTACTGAAAGAGAGCTGCAAAAAGAATCTGGGCTGATCGAAATCAGCGGGGAGGCAACGCGAATGGGCAAGTACGTGGTTGGCATCGACGTCGGGACGACCGGATCCAAGGCAATGGTCATGGATCTGCGGGGCAGCATTGTCGGAAAGGGCTACCGCGAGTACAAGCTTGACGAGCCAAAACCATCCTGGGTGGAGGTCGGCGCGAAGTTCCTTGCCGACATCACCTTCGAAGCCGTAAAGGAGGCCGTGTCAGACTCGAAAGCGGACAAGAGCGAGATAGAGGCCATAGGCTTCTCCGTGAACCGCTCCAGCTTCTGCCTCGTGGACGAGGATTTAAACGTAATAGACGACAAGTTCTACATATGGCTCGACTCGCGCGCCGAGTCCGTCATGGACGAGATCAATTCCAAAATCCCGCCGGAGCGGCGAAACGAGATCACGGGAATGCCCGGATACAACATCTTCGCGCTGGCAAAATATTACTGGGTGAAGGCAAACGAGCCGGAAACCTACGCGAAGACGAAGTATTTCGCGTCCGTCGACAGCTTCATCATGCATGCTTTCGGATCGGACCGTTTCGTGGCTGAAATATCGAACGGCACGGTCACGGGCCTCATGGACGTAAAAACCCTCGATTGGTCGGAAGAAATCGCCGACAAGCTGGGATTCGACATGGCAAAATTCCCGCCGCTCTGCAAGCCGGGCGAAGTCGTAGGGAAAATCGGCCCGGACGTGGCCGCGAAGACCGGTCTTGCGGCCGGAACTAAAATAGTTGCGGGATCAGGCGACCAGCAGCTGGCGGCAATGGGCGCGGGCGTCGTGAAGGACGGGGCCGTGTCGCTCACCATAGGGACGTTCGGCTTGCTCGCCATCGGCCTCGCGAAACCCGATTTTTCCGCGCTTACGAACCTCATGATACCCTCCACGCCCAAACTCGGCGTCTTCGAGGTCGAAGGGCCGCAGGTCTCAGGCGCTACCTGCTATCGCTGGTGCCGCGACACGCTGTGCGCCGAGGACGTCGCAGAGGCTGAAAAGCGCGGCGTCGACCCTTACGTCGTCATGACGGAGAAATACATCAGGACGACGAAACCCGGCGCGGGCGGCGTGATGTTTTATTCGGCGCTCTTCGGCTCAGGCTACCCGACATGGGACACGAACGCCTCCGGAATGTTCCTGGGGCTGCGCTCGACGTCCACTAAGGGAGACATGGTGCGCGCGGTCATGGAGGGCATCACGCTCGAAGCCCGTCATATACTTGAGTCCGTCATGGCAGCGGGCGTCGTCATGGACGACTTCATCACGATCACGGGCGGCGTGTCGAAATCCCCGGAATGGTGCCAGATCATCGCCGACATAATGAACCGCAGGATCCGGACACTCAACGTGACGGACGCGGCGGTGCTGGGCGCGGCGGGCCTTGCCGCCATAGGCGCCGGTTTTTACAAGGATCTCGACGAAGTCGTGGCCGAAATGGTGAGCTTCGGGGCGGCTTATGACCCGATTCCTGAAAACGCGGCGCTCTACAATAAGCTGTTCGGCATATATAAGGAAAGCTATTACGCCTTAAAGGGCGGCGGGATTTTCGAAAAGCTGGCGGACCTGCGGTAAGGCCCAAAGCGCGGCAAAGCCGTTTTTGAAGAAATGGCTGCCGATGGGTGTTTTGTGCCCGCGATAATTAGCTGTTTACTTTTTTTCGGCACGGTGGTAAAATCCACTGGCTGAATAAAAGGGGGGTTTGTATGTGCTCTCTCTGGGCACTCCCCTGAAAAATAAAAAAGTTCCGCATTAGAAAAGGAGTGTCAGTATGGCAACTAGAAGAGAGCCTAGGTTCAAGCTCTGCCGTCGACTGGGAGTGAACGTCTATAATCACCCTAAAGCGCTGAAAAGGGTAAGCGCTCAGGCTCAGAAGGGCGGACGGGCTGGAAAGAAATCCTCGGAGTACGGCCTTCAGCTGATGGAGAAACAGAAAATCAAGGCATACTACGGCGTTTTGGAGCGTCAGTTCGTCCGTTACTACAAGCATGGCCAGAAGAGCCCGGAGGCCACGGGTGTCGCCATGCTCAAAGGGCTTGAGTGCCGCCTGGATAATCTGGTGTACCGCATCGGCTTTGGCCGCTCCATCCGCCAGTCGCGCCAGATCGTAAACCACGGCCACATTTTAGTCAACGGCCGCAAGGTCGATATCCCGTCATACGGCTGCAAGCCGGGCGACGTGATCTCGCTTCGCGAGAAATCCCGCGACAACGAGCTGATAAGGACGAATTTCCAGGATTTGAAGGGATTCGCCGTGGGCTACATCGAGAGAAACATCGACCAGTTCAGCGGCACGCTGACAAGGGCGCCCATGCGCGACGAGATCCCCATCGACGTCAACGAGATTCTGGTCGTAGAGCTGTTCTCGAAGTAGTTTTCAGGAACAATAGGGCACACGCGGAGCCCTGGCGGCTCCGTTTTTTTATGCGTCATGCGAGGTTATTCTATTATGGATGACTACAGGGAAAGCCACAGGATTTTTTTGCTGAGGCACGGCGAGACGGACTGGAACAGGACGGCGAGATATCAGGGGATAACGGATGTCCCGCTTAACGGCATAGGCATTGAACAGGCCCATAGGCTTGGCGTAAGGCTCTCGCGGATCGCTCCCGACAGGGTGCTTTCGAGCCCGCTCTCGCGCGCGGCAAAGACTGCCGAAATCATAATGGGCGTAAACGCCTCCTCCGCCGATATCGAAACCCGCGAGGAGCTTCGCGAGATATCGTTCGGAATCTGGGAAGGCCTCTCCATACCTGAAATCAAGGAAATCGACGGCGAAACGTTCAAAAAATGGCGGCTCGCGCCCTTTTCCTGCGCTCCGGAGGGCGGAGACGACTACGCGGACATATTCGAGCGATCGAAGGAGTTAGCCTCATCCTTGGCCGGCGAGGGCTCGCGCGGACAAAACACGTTCGTGGTGGCCCACGGAGGCATCCTCCGCGCCATTACCGCCGCGCTCCTGGGTTTTTCGGACATAGACCTCTTATGGAAGATGCGCTTTGACAACTGTTCCATAACGATAGTCGACATATGGGAAAAGCGCCCCTCGCTTCTCCTGTCGAACGACACATGGCACATGAGATTGGACGGCGACGAGACAATCGCCTCGCTTATCTTCCCGTACTGACTTAAGGATTTGTCGCCGCCGCGGCAGCGCATCTTGTGGTAAAATCACCTGAGATCCCAACAGCGGCCGGGAGGGCGAGGAGGACGAATCTTTGAAAACAGAGACGGAAAGCGCTGGCCTCGATCAGGCGGAAGAAAGCGCCCTTTGGGGCAGGATATCGGAGGGCGACGACGATTCGCGAGAAAGGATCATTCTGACTTACAGGCCTATGGTATTCTGGCTCGCGAAAAAATTCCGCGTCCCTTACAACATATACCCAGACCTCATTCAGGAGGGCATGATAGGCCTCATCGCGGCTGTCGACAACTTCGAGACGACCCGGAACAACCGTTTCACCACGTACGCGTATTACAAGATCCGCGGGCGGATGGCCAACTTTCTGCAGCGCTCCGAGGCGCGCGCGCCAATGCCGGTCGAGGAGGAATATCTCGAAAATCTCGACTCGTTCGAGGATGACATAGACAGGATGGAATGGTCCCTTGCCATAAAAGAGGGGCTCGACAGGCTGCCGCGCAAAGAGATGGAGGTAGTCCGCTCTCTCATCATAGAGGGGCGCAAGGCCTCCGACATAGCGAATGAGCACGGAGTCGGCATAAGCCACATTTACAGGATACAGCGAAAGGCGCTCTCCCGCCTCAGGGGCTGGTTTTCCAATGGAGACGCCACATCCGGGGCATAACAGGTGAGAATGATATCGCGCGGGACGATGTTCAGCTTCCCGCAAGACGTGACCGGAGGCGATGTGATAATGGACGAAGCCGGCAAAAAGACTGATAAGAACGTTTTCGACAAGAGGCTGAAGAGAATAGAGCGCTGGCTAAAGCGTTGCGTCGAGGCCTGCCGGTGCGGCGCATGGGCAGAGGCTATAATGGAAATCGGGTGCATGGAGGCCGAGACGAGGGAATTCCGCGAAGAACTATGGGAAAAAGCAGAAAACGAAGCCGCGCGAATCCCAGAAAGATCACTTAAGAAAACGCTCTTCTGCTGCCTGAAGGTTGCCTCCCTTTCGGCGGTGTTCGTGCTGGCAGCCGGGCTTCCGCTCTCCACGGAGCAGGACAGGGTGTTTTACGGATTCCAGCCGGATTCCATCGCGCTTCTCACCAGCACCGAAAGCGACATACTAAACGCGCTGCGCGAGACATTGAGCAACAGAAACACAGGGACGGTCGTTCTTTCCATAGAGCTGCCGGACAGCATAGAGCTGCCGGCACAGGCGAGCCCCGGCGCGGCCGCGGCCGAAACGGAAAGGCCGGCGCGAAGGGCGCCTGCCGTCAGGATTGCCGAGACCGCGGCGGCGCCGTCTGCGGCCATTCCGGCATCTGAACCTAAAGAGCAGGAGTCCCCGACTGTCGAGGAAGTCATCTCTCTCATTCAGATAGGACAGAGGGCGCTTAGGGTGTCCGAACCGGCTGTGACGATCATGCCTGTTTTGACGAATCAGGGGACGGCGGATTAAAATAAGGCGCCTGTTAAAATATATAATCAAGAGGCTTTACAATAGCTTTTGCTGGGGGTTGGTTCGTGTTGATCTTTAAAATTCGTCTTTTTTCAAAGGGTATCCCCATCCACGGGATTTTAGCCTTCCTTTTGGCATTCTTCCTGATGCAGTTCGCCGCGGCGCAGGCTTTAGCGGCAGACCCCGAGATCGGGGGGGTGCCGGTCACCATAGGCGAACCGGATCCGGCAAGGATGCCCGCGCCGGAAATGGATCTCTCCAACGTCGAAACGCGGGACGGCATAGACACTCTTCCGGACATCGCGCCACCCGAGCGGCGCGGGAGAATACGCCCGGAGCTTCAGACGCAGCCGATACTCGGGATAAGGGTGGAAGGCAACACGGAAGTGGTCAGCGAGCATATTCTATCCGTCGTTTCCTCACAGGCCGGCACGCCGATGGATCAGAGCCGGCTGTCAAGGGACGCGGACGCGATATACGAGCTGGGATTTTTCTCGAACGTGGACTTCCGCATAGAGGATGAGGCAGATGGCGCCAACGTTATATTCATCGTGACGGAAAACCCCATAATTGAAGACATAACCTTCCACGGAAACACCATCTATTCGACGGATCAGCTTCTCGATATCTGCTTCACGAAGCCCGGAATGATATTCAACCGGGTATTCTTCCGGAACGACCTCCAGAGGCTCAAGGATAAGTATCAGCAGGACGGGTATGTCATGGCCCGCGTGAACGACGTGAGGGTAGAGGGCAACGTCGTGAATGTATATGTCGTGGAGCCCAAAATAGGCGACGTGATCATCCAGGGCAACAAGAGGACGAAAACCTACGTGATCGAACGCCAGATAGCCATAAAATCCGGAGACCTGTTCAACGCGACCAGGCTCCGCTACACGCTGGGCAAGCTCCAGGGGCTCGGCTACTTCGAGGACGTGAGCGTGGGTTTCGAGCCGGGCGAGACGCCCGACATAATAAATCTGATACTGACGCTCGCGGAGGCAAAGACAGCCAGGATAGGCGTGTCGGTAGGCTACGGCACGCAGAGCGGGTTTAGCGGCGGCCTCTCTTACAGCGACAACAACTGGCGCGGCAGAGGCGAGAATCTTGGGATCGGCTTCGAGGTCGGCACCCGCGAGCAATACTGGCTCACGCTGGAGCAGCCGTTCATGGATCCGAAGGTATTCGCGTGGCGCCTCGGCGCTTACAAGCGGGCCTGGGACGACCTGAGTTACTACCAGGACAACGAATATCAGTTCGAATATGACGAGGACCGCAAGGGCGCATACATAGGCGCGGGGCGCAAATTCTCCGAGCGCTCGAAACTGAGCTGGTTCCTGACTGCCGAATGGCAGGACGTCAGCATCAACCCTCACTCGGACGCCACGCCCACTCCGGCGCAGTACGAGGAGATGCAGAGCGGCGAAAACTTCATGCTCTCGGGAGTCCTTAAGCGGGACAACATGGATATATACGCGCCGTTCCCGAAGGGGGACAACGAGACGATCCACCTCGAAAAGGGGCTTGATTTCCTAGGCGGCCAGTGGTCCTACCTGAAATACTGGCTGGACGTGAGATACTACGCGCAGCTCGGAATCCTCACCGAAATGTTCGAGAGGAACTTTACCGTGGACGACGTGCCGCCGATCCTTGCCATGCGCATGATGATAGGCGACGCGGACGGATATCTCCCCTGGGCGGTCGACTACACGCTGGGAGGGGACAACACGCTTAGGGGCTACGAGGACAAGCGGTTCAGGGGCGATCAGATGTTCCTCTTCAACGGCGAGCTGCGCCTGCCTGTGCATAGGAGCGTATCGGTCGTGCTGTTCTACGATATAGGCAAGGTCTGGGACAGCCGCAACGACGAACATTTCGACTTCGGGGACATGGCTGACGCGTACGGCTTGGGCGTGAGGCTGCGGACCCCTCTGGGCAACCTGAGGCTCGACTTCGCGCAGGGCAACGACGAATCGAGGGTGCATTTCGGATTTGGGGAAATGTTCTAGGTTCCTTCGTCCGTCTGGCAGTTTTTCCGGAGTTGCGGGTGCCGTCGTCGCAACTCTGTTCTTTTTGACGTTCTGGGCCCTGCCTCTGGAGGCGGCGGTGAAAACCGACGGGCTGAACGCATGGCTCGCGTCCGCCGCGGAGCGAAGCCTGAATGCTGTATTGGAGCATATTCCCAAAGACGAGACTGACGAGACGAAAGAACGGCTCGTGACCGTCGTGGCGGATCGTTTGCTCCTGGGCTACTCAGTGGAGGCGGTAAGTTTCGAAACGGGCGGGGACATGACCGTCAGGCTGCGTGCCACTTCGGAAAAGCCCTATTGGGATGTGGCGATCGTCCGCCCTAACCTCGCCCCTCCGGTAGACGGCTGGTTCGAGGCCGACACGGCCGATATCGCGGAAAATCTGCTTCCCATGATGCTTGGCGTTCCGATCGAGGCACTGTCGTGGGGGGACGCGGACCTGAAAAAGGCGGTGGAGGGACTGTGCCGCGAACGGCTTCCGGGCTGGAGGATATCCCTCATAGTGCGCAGCGCTCAGGAGGCCACGCTCCTTGAAGTATCGTTCGTGCCGGAACAGCCCCTGTCCTTGGCGGTGACGTCCGAGATCAGCTCCAGCTCCATACCGGCCGTGCTGCACTCCGGCCTTCGGGACACGCTGCTGGCTGGTTTCGCCCCGGCAATCGGCCTCCCAGTCCCGTGGCTGGAGCGCCACCGGGAGGATTTCGCCGAACTGGGCAAAAAAATACTGAACGACACGCGGCTCGTCGATCAGGCAAAGGCAGAGCCTGAGATGACGATCAAAACGGGCCCCATCACGGACGTGCAGATAGACCTCGAGAGCCGCCGTTACGCGGTATGGGTGTGGATGGCGGTCTACGCCGGCGCGGAGGATAAATTCCCGGAAGCCGGGCTGCATTTCGGCAGACGCGCTCAGATTTTCCCGCACTGGGACATGGAGCTTTACACGGAGATCGTCATGGCGCTCGACGACTGGAACGTCGAAACGAGGCTCGGGACGAGATGGTCTCCGTGGCGCAATGTCTGGCTTGGCGGCGAGTGGAGCGATACAGACAGCGTCTGGTGGGTGCGGGCCTCGCTGGATTCGCGCCAGAGAAGCCCTTACGGATGGATACGCTACAGCGAGGACGGCGACGCTAACGGCGCGGTCGGCTACAGAATAAACGATTTCATATCCCTGGAGCTGCACTACGATTCCAGAAACGACGATCCCTGGAACGTCCGCGCTCTCGTGAATTTGTGATTTAGGAGGCACGCCCTATGAAAGCGATCTCACTGGCATACGTGGCCGAGATAACGGGAGGCATTGCCGTAGGCGACGCGTCCCGCGTGGTCTGCGGCGTTTGCGCTCCTGAGGCTTGCGCTGACGACAAGCTCTGCGTGGTTTGGAAAGACTCGTCGCTTCAGGGAATCCCTCTTACGACTCCCCTGCTGGCCCGAAAAGGTCTGCTGCGAGGGCATGACGGGATCGAGCATGATTCCCCCCGGGAGGCCCTTGCCGACATCCTCCCGCTTTTCGACCCACGCGAGAGGCCGGAAGCCGGCATTCACCCAAGCGCTGTGGTCGGCGCCGGATGCGATATCGCCCCAAGCGCCCATATCGGGCCATGCTGCGTCGTCTCGGATGGCGCCATGATAGGCGGCGGCGCTGTGCTTCGGGCAAACGTATATGTCGGAAAGTCCGTCACAGTGGGCGCCTGCTCGACGCTTGAAGCGGGCGTCGCCGTTCACGACTTCGTCAAGATAGGCAGCCGCGTAATACTGCACTCAGGCGTCACCGTAGGCTGCGACGGCTTTGGCCATGTCCCTGCGCCGGACGGCTCGTGGAAAAAAATTCCCCAGATAGGGACGGTCATAATAGAGGACGACGTGGAGGTCGGCCCGAACAGCACGATAGACCGCGCGACGTTCGGCGTGACGAGGGTGCGGCGCGGCGTGAAGCTCGGAAGCCTGCTTCACATAGCGCATAACTGCGATATTGGGGAAGACAGCGTAATAGCGGGCTGCTCCGCCGTAGGCGGGAGCGCCAAAATCGGACGAGGCGCATTAATCGCTGGAATGTCCGGCATAGCCGATCACGTTTCCATCGGCAGCGGGGTGACGGTCGCGGGCAGATCCGGCGTCACAAAGGACGTAAAGGACGGGATGACGATTTCCGGCTTCCCGGCTCAGGACCGAGGCACGGAAAACAGGTTTCAGGCCTCGCTCCGCCACGTCCGCGACATGGCGGAGCGCTTGAGGCGGCTTGAGAAGCTCTTTTCCGTTTTTTCACAGGCGGCGATTGACCATGACGCTAAAAAGAAGGACAATTAAAAAAACCGCCGCTTTTGAGGGGATCGGGATCCATTCCGGCCATAGCGCGTCCGTGACGGTCCTGCCGCTTTGGGATGGCACCGGCATCCGTTTCAGGTTCGGCGGGGATATTCACCCCATAACGGACGCGCGCCCCTGCGAAGCGCTAAGAAGCACATCCATTGCCTTTCCGGGCGGACAGCGCCTCAGAACAGTCGAGCATCTCCTAGGCGCTCTGGCCGGGCTTTCGATAAGCGACGCGATCATCGAGGCGCAATCCGGCACGGAATTCCCGATCCTGGACGGGAGCGCCCTGCCCTACGTCACTGGGCTCACGGAGGCCGGAATAGCCGAAAAGGACGTGCCCGCGGACGTAAAAGTCGTCATTGCCCCTATATGCGTCGCGCATGGCGCGTCAAGCGTCACGGCAATCCCGTCGGAAACCTTGCGCGTCACGTATATGATAGACTATCCAGGCACCGCGATAGGGACAGCAATTAAAGATGCCGTGATAACGCCCGAGTCGTTCGCGAAAGAGGTGGCGCCTGCCCGCACGTTCGCGCTCATGTCCGAGGTCGAGCATCTGAGAAAAGCGGGTCTGGCCGCGGGAGGCACGCTCGCGAACACGCTTGTGTTCGGGGAGAATGGCCCTCTGAACGATCCGCCGTCCAGAATGGACGGCGAGTGCGCGGCGCACAAAATACTCGACCTCTTAGGCGACCTGGCGCTTAACGGAAATATCCCGACAGCCCATTATATTTGCGTCCGGGGCGGCCACAGGCTTCATTTGGGCCTTGCGGCCCGCCTTGCGGCATCCGCAATAAAATAAGGAGGCGGACTCATGGAAAACAGAGCCAATAACAATTCTTACGTATTCGACATAAACAGGATAATGGATTTTCTCCCTCACAGATACCCGTTTCTTCTGGTAGATCGCATCCTGGAGATAAAAACGGACGGGCCTGAAAAGAAGATAGTGGGGCTCAAGAACGTAACGATAAACGAGCCCTTCTTTCAGGGACACTTCCCAGCGGAGCCTGTCATGCCCGGAGTGCTGATCCTGGAGGCTATGGGGCAGGTAGGCTGCGTGATGATGGCAAGCGAGCAGGAAAAGAACGACGTCCCGGAGAGCGAAAGAAGGATAGTCTTTATAACGACAGTCTACGAGGCGAAATTCCGGAGGCCGGTCAAGCCCGGGGATCAGCTCATCACGGAGGCCACGCTGCTCAGGTTCAGGGGCAAGGCCGGAAAGATGAAATTCGTCGGCACCGTCGACGGGGAGATCGCGGCGGAGGCGACCATAGGCTTCGTGAGCGCCACTAACCTTACAATGCGGCAGGGACTGGACTGAAACGATGGGCGCTAGCGTTGCGATTCACCCAACGGCGCTGGTTTCGCCTTCCGCGGAGCTTGGCACGGGCGTCGAGGTAGGGCCTTACACGATTATAGACGGCGGGGCTAAAATTGGAAACGGGACGCGCCTTGAAGCGTTCGTCAAAATCGGAGGCTATGTCGAGATCGGCATGGACTGCCGCATTTTCGAGAACACGGTGCTGGGCGGGCCGCCGCAGGATCACGACTTTTCCGGAGAAATCTCCTTCGTGCGCATAGCGGACGGCGTGATACTCCGCGAAAACATAACGATACACAGGGCGACCGGAGAGGGCAGGGAAACGTTCGTTGGCGCCGGGACAATGCTGATGGAAGGGTGCCACTTGGGACATAACGTCCGCATCGGCGCAAACTGCACCGTCACGAACAAAGCGGGATTTTCCGGTCACGCGGAGCTGGGAGATAACGTCGTGGTCGGAGGGATGGCCGGGCTTCACCAGTTCGTAAAGGTAGGCTCTTACGCTATGATAGGCGGGATGGCTAAAATAATAAAGGACATCCCCCCTTATTCCATAGCGGACGGAGTGCCGGCGAGGGTGCATGGGATCAATACCATAGGCCTCAGGAGAAACGGCTTCACGCAGGAACAGAGGACGCGCATCAGGAATATTTACAGGATGCTTTACGACAGGCATGTCACGCGAAGCGAGGCGATCGCGCTCGTGGAGAAAAATTTCGCGGGGGATGATTTCGCGGGCGAGATAATTTCATTCGTCAAATCCACGAGGAGGGGTCTGACTAAGTGGGCGGAGCGCAATCCGTCGAGGCAAGGGGACAGCGAATGATACGCCTCGTCGCAATGGACGTTGACGGGACGCTGACGGACGGCGGCATATACATGGACGGCGAAGGGCGCGAGATGAAACGCTTCGATGTCAAGGACGGCACTGGCATAGTGCTGCTGAAACGCGCCTCCATCGAAACCGCTTTCATCAGCGGGCGTTTTTCGAAGCCGACCGGACAGAGAGCGAAGGATTTAGGCGTCTCCATCGTCGTGAACGGCACGGCGGACAAGCTCGCCGACCTCAAGGCAATGGCCGGGCACCGGGGGCTTGATGCCTCGGAAATTGCTTTCATCGGGGACGACATACAAGACATAAGCTGCATGAAGTGGGCAGGGCTTGGCATTGCCGTAGCGGACGCGTCGCCAGAGGCGCTGGCGGCAGCCGACTGGGTAAGCCCGCGCCCTGGCGGGCACGGCGCCCTGCGGGACGCCGCTTTGCACATCATCGCCCTTAACGAGTCCGGGAATTGACGGATGCCATCTCGCCGCTTCCCCATCCGCATTTCCATACTGGACCGTTTCATCCTCGGGCAGACGCTCTCGCCGTTTCTGTTCGGCATAATGTCGTTTACCGTGATACTCGTGGCCGGCGACCTGCTGTTCAGGCTGGCGAACCTGGTCATCCAGAACGGAGTGTCGCTTGGTGTGGTCATGAGGCTTTTTTTATACTCCCTCCCAAGGGTGATCGTGCTTACGATCCCAATGAGCTGCCTTTTGGCCTCGCTTTTGGGCTTCGGGAGCATGTCTTCCAACTCGGAACTCGTGGCGCTGAAATCCTCCGGAATATCATTCGGGCGCATAACGAGGCCGCTCGTGATCGCCGGGGTTTTCGTCTCTGTCATAGCATTCGCGATGAACGAGACGATAGTCCCATTGAGCGAAAGGGTGGCCGCGAACGTGTTGCGTTACGAGGCCTTCCACACCATACCGCCCATTTTCAAGGAACACGTCTTCATAAGGGATGAGTCGGACGGGGCGCTCCAGCGGGTCCTTTATATCGGGTCACTGAAACCAAGGACGGGGGAGATGTCCGACATACTGATTCAGGAGTTCGACGGCGGCAAAATAAGCAGGCTCGTGACGGCGGCCCGTGGGAACTGGATAGACGGGTCATGGTGGATGTACGAGGGGCAGGTTTTCGACGCGAGCATCCCCGGCACGGTTTCGTCGCTCTTTAGCTTCGAGAGGCAGAGGCTCAGCCTCCCCATGACGCCTTCCGAGCTTGGCGCGGGGATCGCGGATCCGTCGGAGATGGAGATAACGGAGCTTTACGCCCTTATAAAAAACGCCGCGCTTCAGGGGAACGACACGACCGAGCTGAGGATGATGATGCACCTCAGGATAGCCATACCCTGGGCAAGCGTTGTCTTAGTCCTGCTCGGAGCGGCTGTCGGGAGCAGGCCTCAGCGTTCGAGTTCGAGCCTGGGGCTTGGCCTCTCTGTCATGATAGTTTTCGCATACTACGTCGTCATGTCGATACTCAAGTCGCTTGGCGAAGCGGGGCTCATCCCGGTAATGGCGGCGGCATGGGGGCCGAACGCCTCGTTTCTGGCAGTTGGATCCGTGCTGACCAGACGGGCCAACATGCTGGGATAATGTTTACGGCAGACAGTGCGATGAAAAATCTCATAATCGCCTACGCAAAGTTAAAAGATTTCATAAATTCATCATTGGGCTCATGAAACTAATTCCGATTCTAAATCAAATGAACCGTAATTTGATTTAGAATCGGAATCGCGCAACGTAATGTTGCGCCCAACACGAAGCGTTGAGGTTTTTCCAAGCCAACTCATCTGTTACGAGTTGATTTGGAATTAGAATAAGATAAAAAAATCAATCGTGTTTATACGCATATAGGAGGATTCAGATGACAGTCGCGCTAATTGCCGGAGAAGGCTCGCTTCCCGAGATAATAGCCAGCCGCCTGGCTCAAAGCGGGGATAAGCCGCTTGTTTATGCCTTTAGGGAGGATATAGAGGCGCTCGCCGCAAACGCGGGCGCGGTAGTGCCCCTCGATGGCGCGCGGCTCGCGCTGGCGCTTGGCGATATGGTCAGCCGGGGCGTGAGGCAAGTCATGCTCGCGGGGCTTATCCCCAAGAAACTCATGTACCGCCCGGAGATGATGGACGAAATGGCCGCCTCCCTTCTGGGCGGGCTCTCCGAGAGGGATGACCACTCGCTCTTAGGCGCGATCGTCGCCCTATTTGAAAATTCAGGCATGGAGGTCTTAGGCTACCGTAACCTGCTGAAGGACCTGCTCGCGGGTAAAGGCCGCATAGCCGGAAGGGCCCCGTCCGAGGCCGAGGTGACGGACGCGGCTTACGGGGCAAAGATAGCGCGCGAGGTTCTGCCGCTCTCTTTCGGCCAAAGCCTCGTCATAAGCGGCAGGGCCGTTGTCGCCGTAGAAGCGATGGAAGGCACGGACGAGGCGATTTCACGCGCGGGGACGCTATGCCGGGAAGGCGTCTTAGTGAAGATGATAAAGCCGGGGCAGGACGAGCGCTACGACCTGCCGGTAGTCGGAAGCCGGACGCTTCGGAGCATGGCCGCAGCAAAGCTGACCTGCCTCGCGATCCATGCGGGGTGGACTCTTGTCTTAGATCCGGACAAGTTCGGCCGGACGGCTATGGAAGCCGGAATTTCCGTGATCGGTATTGATTATTGACTTCAGCCGGCGACGGAACGATACTCGTCAGTGCCGGAGAAGTATCGGGCGACCATTACGCGGCGCGGCTTTGCCAGGAACTCCGCGCGCGGGGCGTGGAGCGCGTCTGCGGGCTCTGCGGAGCGGAGGGCGCGTCTGCCGGGGCGGAGGCGCTCTGGAGCGGCAAGCGCCTGCAGCTTTTGGGCATAACGGAGGTTTTAGGGTCTATAGCTGATATATGGCATCTGCTCGGCGAGATGAGCGCGTTCGTGCTTGACACAAAGCCGCGAGCCCTCGTATTCGTCGACAGCCCGGATTTTCATCTGCCCCTCATAAGGCGCCTGCGCCGCCGCGGATACGGCGGAAAGATTTTCTACGTATCCCCCCCGTCCGTCTGGGCCTGGCGGAGCTATCGCGTGAAGGATCTTTTGAGGCACGTAGACGAGTGCCTGCCTCTTTTCAGGTTCGAGCATGAATTCCTTAAAAAAGCGGGCGTCAATAGCTTCTGGACAGGACATCCCCTCGCCGAGGATCTGGAGGATTTTAAGGCAGACACGAAATCCGTGACGGGCGGAATATCGCGCGGCCTGACCGCGCCCGACCCGGACAGGATAGTGGCTCTTTTGCCCGGCAGCAGGAGAAGCGAGATAGAACAGCTCTGGCCCGTCCTTGCGCCGCTGTCGGACGCCCTTGAATCGCGAGGCTTCTCCCCCGTTTTCTCCGTTGCCCCAGGCCTGTCGGAAAGGGCAAAAAATTTTTTGATGAAAAATCTCGCCGATTCGGGCAAGAACTATTACGAAGGCGCGGGAAGGGAGCTGATGGCGATATCGAAAGCCGTGGCCGGCTCAAGCGGAACCGCGACCGCAGAGGCCCTTTTGCTCAGGCGCTTTATGGTCGTCATGTACAGAATGAAGCCGCTGTCTGCCTTTATCGGACGCCTGTTATTGAGTCACCTCTACTTCGCCATCCCTAACCTCCTTGCCGGGGAGATGTTTTATCCCGAGCTCATTCAGGAGCGCGCCACCCCTGAAGCCGCTCTCGAAGAATTGTCCGCGTGGCTCGGCATGAATCCGTCAGGCAGGAAGGCCAAAGAGGCGCGGATGGCGGAGCTTGCCGCCCTTATGGGCGGCCGGGGCGCCTACGCCTTTTGGGCTGACAGGATAATGGGGGCGATGTAGGCATTGCTTAAAGCCAAGGACTTCAAACCCTATCTACAGGTGCTGGGATACTGCAGAAAGTATCTGCTGAGGATCGCCGCGGCGCTTGCCTGCATGACGCTCTCCGCCGTATTCGGCGTAGTGCCGCCCTGGCTCGTCAGGAATATGATAGACGATGTCCTGGGCAGGGGCGACGGGGCCGCGCTGAACTTGATAGCTATAGGCATGGTCGCCCTTTATGTGCTAAAGGCCCTGTTCGCGTATGGCTACATGTATCTATCCGCCTGGGTCGGCCAGAAGGCCATCATGGCAATCCGCCTGGAGCTTTACGACAAGACTCAGCGGCTCCCGCTCCGCATCCTCTACCGCCGCAGGGCCGGGGAGTTCCTGTCGCGCATCACGAACGACGTGGCGACGCTCCAGAATATCCTTTCTGCCGTCGTGGTGGATCTCTTCGTCCAGGCTCTTTATTTTATGGGTTTTCTGGGCTTTCTGTTCTATATCAACTGGAAGCTGACGCTTGCCACTTTTCTCGTGATACCTCCGGCGGCGTTCGTCATAGACCGGGCATCCGCCAAACTCCGCGTCGTCGGCGGCGACATCCAGGAACAGCTCGCGCAGCTGGCCGCCATAGCCCAGGAAGCGCTTTCCTCCATCCGCATAGTGCGGTCGTTTGCCACTGAGGACATTGAGGCCGAGCGCTTCGACGCGCAGGGCAAGAAGCACTTCAGATCCATCATGAAGGGCACGCAGACGAGAGGGTTCCTGGAGGGCTCAGTGGAGGTCATACTTTTCATCGCGATGGCGCCCATCCTCTGGCTGGGAGGGCGCGACGTGCTGGCAGGAAACCTGTCCACCGGGGAGCTGGTGGCGTTCCTGATATATCTGGGGCTTTTAGTTCAACCCGTGCGCACCATATCGCGCTCCATTAGCTCCATACAGCAAGGAGTGGCTTCGGCTGACAGGATATTCGAAATCCTCGGCGAGGAGGATGAGGTGACGCTTCCCGTGCTGCCCGCGGCCCCTCGGGCGCTCAAAGGGGAGGTCATATTCGAGGACGTCTGGTTCGCCTACGAGGAGGAGCGATGGATCCTAAGCGGACTTAATCTCGCGATAAAACCGGGCGAGCGCGTCGCTATAGTTGGGCCGACCGGGACTGGCAAATCGACGCTGGGCGACCTCCTTCTCCGCTTTTACGATCCCAATAAGGGGCGCATACTGATAGACGGCACGGATCTTCGCGAACTGGATCTCAAATCCTACAGGCGCAAAGTAGGAGTCGTGCCGCAGGATCCTGTCCTGATGAAGGGCAGCCTTGCCTACAACATATCATACGGATGCGACGCGTCACGCGAGTCCATAAAGAAAGCGGCGCGGATGGCCGGGATCGACGGGTTCATCGCCTCCCTCCCGGACGGCTACGATGCCGAAGTCGGCGAAAGGGGCGTCACCCTCTCGGGCGGGCAGAGGCAGAGGATCGCGATAGCCCGCGCCATCGTGCGCGATCCGGCCATACTGCTCATGGATGAGGCCACGTCCTCCCTGGACGCGCTCGTCGAATCCCAGGTGCAGGGCGCGATGAACGTCGCGATGGTCGGGCGCACGTCGCTCGTGATCGCGCACAGGCTCTCGACGATCCGCGAGGCGGACAGGATCGTCGTTTTAGGCAAAGGCCGCGTCACTGAGGAAGGGACGCACGACGGGCTCATAGCGAAACGGGGCGCCTATTTCGAGCTTTACTCGCTTCAAAGCGGCGAGACGGAAGCGCCCCAAGCGACCCGCGAAGGGCACAAAGAGGCACCGGATGCCTGATATCCTGAACAGCTATCTCCGCTACGCCAGGGGCGAGAAGAGCGGTTTTTCGCCGTGGCCGCTGCTTAATTTCTTCGGCATCCTCGCCCGCCCGCTGACCCGGACCCGCAACGCGCTCTACGACAGGGGGCTCTGGTGCAGCATCGACCCGCCCATCCCGGTCATCAGCGTCGGCAACCTCTGCCACGGCGGCACCAACAAGACGCCCATGGTCGAAATGCTGTCGCGGAAACTCATGGAGGCCGGTCTGTCGGTCGGGATCGTGAGCCGAGGATACAGCGGCGAGACGAAGTCCCCTCTCTGGATAGGGCAGGACAGATGGAGTTCTGACAGGGCCATAACCGGCGACGAGCCTCTCATGCTCGCTAAAAGGCTGCCTGACGCAAAGATCGTCGTATCGCGCGACAGGCACGACGGCGTGAGGCTTCTTCGGAGGCTCGGGGCCGACGTGGCCGTTGCGGACGACGCATTCCAGCACAGGCGCATGGGGAGGGATCTCGATATCGTCCTCATCGACTCTACCTGCCCATTCGGAAACGGCAGGCTCTTTCCCGCCGGGATACTGCGCGAGGGCAGGGAAGCGCTTTCGAGGGCCGATATCGTAATACTGACGAAGGTAGGCCAGGCGGACAGGCCGGGCGTGGAAGCGGCGAAGGATGAGATCTCAAAATGGATCGCGCCGGAGAGGATATTCACGGCCAGGGTGACGCTGGAATCATGGATGAAGCTCGAAGGCGGCCAGGTGTCCGATCATCAGCTCGAATGGGGTCAGACGGCCCCGGAAGGAAAGTTCATAGCGTTTTCCGCCATAGGGCGGCCCGACAGCTTTTACAGCTCCCTTTCATCGCTTGGGATGGAACTGCTTCAAAGCAGGTCCTTTCGCGACCACCACAGGTTTTCCTGGAAGGATATAGACAGGCTCGAAAGGCTCGCTTCCGATTCAGGCGCCACGGGCTTCATCTGCACGGAGAAGGATATCCGCAACATGCCGGACAACCCCTCCATGACACTGCCCCTTTACATACCGCGCATTGCGGTGTCCATCGACGACGAGAAACCTTTCTGGGCAAAACTGACCGAACTGCTCCGCCCGAACCTTGTGGTCGCGTCGAATGGCTATGGTGAGGACGCCATCGGCGCCCTTCTGGCCTCGAAGCTGAGGCGCCGATTCCCCTCCGCTGGCGTAAGCGCTTTCACTCTCGTCGGAAAGGGCCAGGAATACCGGGACAGGGGGATCGACGTAATCTCCCCCCTGTCGGACCTTCCAAGCGGAGGGATCGTGAAGTACTCCCTTAAAGCGCTCCTGCGTGATTTCAGGCACGGGCTCAGAAGGGACATAGAAAAGCAGATAGACGCGTGGCGGACTCGCAAGCGGCGCTTCCGGACGCCCTTGTGCGTCGGGGACGTCTACCTGCTGGCTCACACGCTCTGGGGGCAAGGGCTCTGCCCGGCCCTCGTCGCTACGGCAAAGAGCGCCCACTTAAGCGGGCACTGGGGAGCGGAGCGCTTCATACTCCGCCATAGGGCGCGGAGGGTATGGACGCGCGACGGCGAGACGGAGAGGGAACTGCGCCATAGCGGCGTCGACGCTGTCTTCGAGGGCAACCCGATAATGGATCTGGCGCTCGACGCGCCGCCTGACGAAGACCCTTGGGAATCCATGCCCCGGCCAAGGATCATGATCCTTCCGGGGAGCCGCCCGAGGGCCTACGGCGACATATCGCTCCTTCTGGATGCCATAAGCGCCATAGAGACCGAGATGCCCTGCAGCTACCTCATGGTGCTTGCCCCGACGATAGACCGAGAGCGCCTCCTGTCCGGTGCCGGCTACGATACGGACGGAAGCGGCAGCATCCAGGCGAAAGGCGCGTCAGTGAAGCTCTTTTCAGGCCCGGCCGCGCAAGCGGCGTACGGCGCCAATATCCTCATAGGGCTTGGCGGAACGTCGAATCAGGTCGCGGCGGGTATGGGAGTGCCGGTGATATCGATAATCGAACGTGGTAAACTTATTCAAAAGAAACACCTCCGGGACGCCGAGCTGCTTACGCCGCCGACGCCGGAGGCGCTTGCCTGGGCCGCGGTGGCCCTCATCCGCGATCCGGTCAGGCTCGACGGGATGGCGCGAGAGGGAATAAGCCGCCTTGGAGGCCCCGGCGCGTTGGAGGCCGTCTGCCGCTACGCGGAAAGCGAGCTTGGCTGGGGCGCAAGATGCAGGCTTTACGAGAGGCTTAAGGAGATACACGGCGAAAAACCCGACATAAACGGCAAGGAAAGGGGCGAGGAACATTGGAAAATTCCGGGAAAGACGCGCGTCCGCCTGGCGCGGATCCTGCAAAAGAGAAGGGAAAAAGGCTCCTTATAGTAGCCGGCCCCTGTATGCTCGAATCCCCTGAGCTTGGATCCCGCGTGGCTGGAAAACTCAAGGCGGAGTGCGAAGCCAGAGGCTTTGATTATATTTTCAAGGCATCGTTCGACAAGGCCAACCGCACATCCATAAAGAGCGAAAGAGGCCCTGGGCTCGAGCGCGGGATCGAATGGCTCTCAGGCATACGCCGCGATATCGGAGTGCGGGTCACGACCGATATCCACGAGGCATGGCAGGCAGAGCCGGTTTCGGAAGCGGCCGACATGCTGCAGATACCGGCGTTCCTCTGCAGACAGACGGATCTCCTCGTGGCCGCCTCAAAAACCGGAAAACCGATAAGCGTGAAGAAGGCGCAGTTTTTAGCGCCGGAAGACATGGCGAGCGTCGTCGAGAAGTGCAGGGAATCCGGCGCGTCAGAGGTAATGCTCTGCGAGCGCGGGACGTCGTTCGGCTATCACCGGCTCGTCGTCGACTTCAGATCCCTTCTCGTGATGCGCGCTCTCGGGTGCCCCGTGATGTTCGACGCGACGCACAGCGTCCAAAGCCCCGGCGGCCTTGGCGCCGCGACTGGGGGCGACAGGCGGTTCGTCCTGCCGCTCGCGCGCGCGGCCTTAGCGATAGGAGTGGACGCGCTCTTCATGGAGGTTCACCCTGATCCGGACAGCGCGAAGAGCGACGGCCCCAACATGGTGCCTCTCGGCAAAATCGAATGGCTCCTGGATCAGATCAAAGAAGCAGACGCCCTGTCAAGGGACAGGCTCGGATTTGCCACGCTCGGCTGGTAATGCCGTCGGGCGGCGTTTTTGCGCGCCCATGATTTATATTCCGAAATTTCAATCGAGGTGAAAGCTGATGGGCGATGAGAGAAGAATTCCATCAGGGCTCGGGGATGACTCCTACACGGACGAGGCACTGATCAGCGTCGGCAGGGATGTCCTTCTGGAGGAGGCGCGGGCCGTGGAAAGCCTCGCGGGACGCATGGGAGATGAGTTTGCACGATCCGTGAGGCTGCTCGCGTCGTGCAAGGGGCGCGTCGTGATCTCCGGGCTGGGCAAGTCGGGGCTCATAGGGCGCAAGATCGCGGCCACGTTCGCCTCCCTGGGGCTTCCGGCCTTCTTTCTCCACGCTACGGAAGGCTCTCACGGCGATCTCGGGATGGTCCGCCCGGACGATGTCGGCATATTCATAAGCAACAGCGGCGAAACGGCGGAGCTTCTGTCGCTTCTGCCGTATTTCCGGCGGATCGGCGCTTCCGTGATTGCCATGACCGGAAATGCCTCGTCAGCGCTTGCCCGGAACTCCGATATTGTCTTAGACGTGCGCGTCGAGCGGGAGGCGGATCCTCTGGGGCTTGCCCCCACGAGCAGCACGACGGTCCAGGTAGCGGCCGGGGACGCTCTGGCAGGCGCCTATACGAAGCTGCGGGGGCTCGGGCCGGACGACTTTGCCGTCTTTCACCCGGGCGGCGCGTTGGGGCGCAGCCTTCTTCTCACTGTCGGGGATGTGATGGGCAGCGGCGGGAACATGCCCGTCACGAAGCGCGGTTCGACGGTCAAGGACGCGCTGTTCGAGATAACGAGCAAGGGGTACGGGGCGACAGTCATAGTCGACAATGACGGAACGCTTTGCGGCATATTCACGGACGGCGACTTGAGGCGGCTAATGGAAAAACGCGGCACCGGGGCCATAGAGCTGCCCGTCGAGGAGGGCATGACGAGAGCCCCTCGCACCATCGGGCCGGGGAAGCTGGCGAGCGAGGCCATGCGCATCATGGAAAGGCTTGAAATATCCGTGCTGGTTGCGGTCGAGGGCAACAGGCCTTCCGGAATCGTCCATCTGCATGAGCTTTTAAAGGCAGGGCTTTCTTAGGTGAGCTTTGCCCTGCGGCTGTACGCGGCGGCCGCTTCCGTTGCGTACCCGTTCATCGAAGGCTGGCTGCGGAGGCGTCACGCGGAGGGATTCGACGAGAGGCGCGCCATATACGCGGGGGACAAGCTTGAAAAGCTCAAAAAGGGATCTACGCTCTGGCTCCACGCAGTGTCAGTCGGCGAGGTTCAGGCCACAAGCCCCGTAGTGGACGAAATAGCCTGGCTGGGCCGGGACGTGCCGATACTGCTTTCCACGGTGACTGAAACAGGGGCGCGAAGCGCCAGACTGCTCATGGGGGGCAAAATAGCGGCACACGTATATGCGCCCTGGGATGTGCCCAAGATAACAAAAAAAGCTTGCCGCTCCGTCATGCCGGCCGTCTACGCGACAGCTGAGACGGAGGTATGGCCGAACCTTCTGACGGAGATGAAGCGGATGGGGATCCCTACGCTCCTCATAAACGCGAGGATTTCTGACAGAACTATGGCCCGCGCCGGTCTGGCAAAGGGGCTGTTAAAAGAAGCATACGGCCTGTTCGATGCCATTCTGGCCCGAAGCGATGAGGACAGAAGCCGGCTCATAGAGCTTGGCGCCGCAAAGTCAAGGATAACCGTGACAGGCGACACGAAGGCCGACGCGCTCATGCGGAGGAAGGCCATCGCGGAACGGGGCCTCCCCCGCCTTCGGGAAAAGATCCTGCCCTCGGGCGGCATATGCTTCGTTGCCGGCAGCACGCACGAAGGAGAGGAGGAAACAGTTCTGGACGCTTTCAGCCGCCTGCGCGGCGGAAACGGCCCTATCAATGACGCGAAACTGGTCGTGGCGCCGCGCCACCCCGAGAGGGCTCTCGCGGTTCGGGGAAAAGCGCGGGAAATATGCCCTGCTGAAAAAACGGAGCTTTACTCGGACCTGAACGGGCAAAACGATGCCTCCATTATCGTAGTCGATGCCATCGGGGTGCTTTTTGACCTATATGGCCTGGCTACAGCGGCCTTCATCGGCGGCAGCCTTGTCCCGAAGGGCGGGCAGAACATTCTCGAGCCCGCCATATGGGGAACGCCGGTCCTGCATGGGCCGCACATGGAGGACTTCGCCCTGCCGGCAAGCGAGCTGAACGCATCCGGGGCATCCTTTACCGTAAAGACCTCTGAAGAAATGGAAAGCCTGTGGCGCCGCGCCGCGAAAGGCCTGCTCCCCAGCCCTGATTATACGGGCGGCTATTTCGCGGCCAACTTAGGCGCCGCCGCCAGAACGGCGGAAGCCATACTTTCGTACGCCGGCGTCAGCGCACGTATTCAAAGACCTTCCTCCGAGCGTCGAGCCTGAGATCCAGACGCGCTATGCTCCACTTACCGTCATCCCCGTGAGCCGAATAAAATAGGGCGTATCGCCCCTTTTCCCGAAAAGCAAGCGAAGAGCGGTAAATTCGCCCCCACTCGAAGGAATATCCGGGCTCGATCAGCTTTCCGGCTAACTTCCACGCCCTGCCCTCACGGTCGCCAAATCCATAGTGCAGCTCGGAACGGTGGCCCCTGTCCTCCGCTGCCGCCAAGAGCAGTATCGTGCCGCCCGTCTCGCCGCACTCGGTAACGTCCAGATGCCACGGCTGTATGGGGCCGTAATCCGCCTCCAAAAACGTTTTTTCCGGGGAGGACCATTCCAGGCCATCATCGCTTGACCGCCTCATGATCACGCGCCAGCCTCCCTCCCGTTCCACCGTCCACATTATGAACTTGCCGTCAACGCGCGACACGCTTGGGGAGAGAAAATCCCTGTTCGCCGGGATTGCGCCATTTTCGCCGAAGAGCATCGTCCTGGCGCCCCATTTGATGCCGTCCTCGGAGTTCATCGCGTAAAGGCGGTTTTCGACGCTTCCGTCAAGCATGACGCCGCTCCAGCGATAGTAAACCCGCAGTTTTCCGCCGTGCATCAGGAGCGACGCGTCCGAATGGTACTCTTTCTTTAGATCCCTCCGTCCTATTTCAGCCGGGATTCCCGCGAGAGGATTGACTCCCTCCGCCGGAACTGTCCACCTGATCCCATCATACGATACGTATATTTCCGGGTTTTCGCAATAATCCCCGCCTGACGGGTATGGCGTGGCCGACATCAGCCATGTCCAGCGGCCCGCGCCCCAGCCGCCCGGAACATGAATGACATCCGGGTGCGTGGCTTCCCCGCTGCCCTCGGACGTCGGGATGTTCAGGATGACCGGGAGATGCGCCGCGTCAAGCCTCCTTTTCCTGTACGGAAAGGCGCCGTGCCGCGCAAGCCCTTTTATCATGACGGAGTGTTCGAGGGCATGCATGGGGACGCCCATGCGCCGAAACTCCTTAAGCGCCTCGCGCGCGACGGAAAAAAGCGCCTGCCTGGGAGTCTTGTCCTCCAGCCACAGCGCGGCGAGCGCGATAAAGAGCAGGACGGCGGCCCAGGTCATGAAGCCCCGGTGCCATCGCGCTTTATGATGCCATAGTACGCGTCAACGGACCGCTCTGCCGAAAAACATGACGCGCGGCTCTTTAGCTCCTCAGGCGGCAAGGGGCGCTTCATTATGTCAAATATCGCTTCCGCCATAGCGCCATGATCGCCGACCGGCACGAGACGCCCCCATTTGCCGCGCTCCAGGATCTCCCCGGGCCCGCTCCTGCAGTCTGTCGAAACGACGTTCACGCCGCAAGCCAGAGCCTCCACGATAACGTTTGAGAAGCCCTCGTAGAGCGACGATAGCACGAATACCGACGCCTTAGGCATGTACGCGCATGGATTCGGCACGTAGCCTAAAAAACAGACATCTTCGGCAACCCGCAGCTCGCCGGACAGAGCTTCGAGGCGTTTCCTGTCCGGGCCGTCTCCGGCTATCATCAATCGCGCGGGGGCCTTCATGTCTCGCCTCAGCAGGGAAAAGGCCTTTATCAGGGTATCGATGCCTTTCAGCGGAAGCAGGCGCCCGGCGCTCATGATCACGGGGATGGACACGTCCTCGCGAAGCCAGGGGTGATCCGCCTGCTCACGCGTCTCGGCATCGAGGCGCGGACCCGAGAGCGGATTGTATATCACCCTCGCTTTTTCCTTCGGGATCACCTTCTCCTCTATCAGGTCGCTTGCGACGCCTTCAGAGACGCAGACGCATGTCTCGGCCTCTTTGTAAAGGAACCGGGCCCTCGCCGCGCGCCTCCAGCGATGGAATGCCGAGTCACGCGCCATGCGGGCGCTGAACGAGCTGTGTTCCGTCACAATGAGGCGGAAGGGGTAAGCGCCTGACAGCTTTGCCCAGGCGGCAAGGCAGTTCGTGGAGTGCCCGAACGAGATGACGACGTCCGGCTTCTCGGAAGCCAGATATCCCGCGAGGCGCGAGTTAGGCAAGAGCAGCGCCAGAGGCTGCGACGTGCAGTCAAGGCACAAGGCTTTTACATCGGGCGAATGTCTTCCCATAAACTCCCCTCCCCCGCGCAGCACGGCCAGATTCACGGACAAGCCCTCCTTAGCGGCAAGCCCGTCCGCCAAAAGCAGCGCCGTTTTCTGTATTCCGCCGAAAGCGAGATCGCTGCAAAGCAGGGTGACTTTAATTGTATTGGCGGTCTTAGCGGTCTTCATGAAAAAACTGTGAACGGTCAGATCTTTGTGACGAAATCGCGAAAAGCCTCAAGCGCGCGATCCGGAGTTATGTCGGCAAGGCAGTCTTTCGGGCAGTCATAGTTCCTGCATCCGGCAAGCGGGCACGATACCTTGACGTCTCTGAACCACGGCATCCTGAAGTTCATCCCGTAAGCGTCCGTCACGCCGAAAAATCCGAGCGTCGGCGTTCCGGCCAGAGCCGCCAAGTGGAGCGGGCCGGTGTCGTTGCCTACGGCCACAGTCGAAGCCTCGGCAATGGCCGCGTTTAATGAAAATGACATGCGCCCAACCAGGTTCAGGACATTCTTGCCGCCAAGCGCGTCCTCTATCTCCCTGGCCGTCCTTGCTTCATCGTCCCCATGCCCGTTTAAGATGATCCCCCACCCGTCCGGCAGAATGCCGCGCAGAAATTCTATCCAGTGGCGGACCGGCCAGAATTTCTGCGGCTTGCTTGCGCCGATTACGGCGAAGAGCCTTTTGGGCGGCAGCGAGCCAAGCATCGCGAGCGCTTCATCCCTGTCCTCCTGAACCGTAAAAATCGACGGGATGTCGCGGTTTTTGAAATCTACCCCTAATGAGTCGAGATATTCGAGGTGCGTCGTCCTGTAACTGAACTGCATCCCCGTATTATAGCCGTACCTAAGAGGGATTCCGCTTAAAAGCGCCACGAACGCGGCGGCGGATCCTCGGTGAAGGCTAAAAAGCCACCTGAATTTTCCCTTCCTGATTTTCCCGAGCACCCTGAAAAAATCAAGAGGGTTCTCTTTGATGTCCCAGAAAAGCAAATCGTCGACATATGGCTGGATCCTCAAAATATCGGCGTATCCCGGTTTCGTGAGGAACGTCAGGCTAACGTCCGGATATTTGAGCCTGAAGCGGTGAGCCGAGGCCGCGGCCTGCAAGACATCGCCAAAGGCGCTGAAACGTATCCATAAAACCCTGTCCCCGGCCTGCGGGCGCGGCCTCAGATTTTTTTCCGGCATAGGAGCGCCTCCTTTTAATTCTGACCCGCTTTCAAACGAGCGTCGATGGTATAGCGCGTTAACAAAAGAACGCTGCGTGGCAAATGTTCCGCGTCCTTGCAATAAGCACTTTCAACGGTTTTAACTTCAGGCCTTTTATTAAAATATCGCTATAAAGACGCGCACACGCAAACACCGTATGCCATGCTTCGCCCTTCGTGACCATAACGATAAACCGGCCCTCCTCGTGATTTTAACGTAAAGCCAGCCTAATTGCCAGCGCGGAAGGGCGGCAAAGAAAGACCCGGCGGTTGCATCTTGAGCCTGGAGAACATATTATTATTCGGGCCATGCCGTTGACGCGAAGCGTCGTTGGCTTTATGCGGGTCTGCCCGCGTCAATCGTGGGGAGTGGCAATTGAAATAAAATGGCATAAAAACTGCCTCGGAGGAAACGGGAAATGGATAAAATTTACGGGACGCTGAAACAGGGCTTCATGATTCAGGAGGAGCTTACGGAGAAGTGGCACATAAAAGAGGGCGACATGGAAGAGGAATATAAGAGGATTATGGAGCGCCGCGAAAACGATCTCATAGAGATATTCTCCGCTTTGCACTTCATGAACTACTCGCTCTGGCATGTGGAGGACACGGCAAGGAGGCTGGACGTGCCCGCAAGCGTGATCGCGGACTGCAAGCACAGGATAGACGTCTTTAACCAGAAACGCAACAACCTGATAGAAAAGGCGGATGAGGCCTTGATAAGCGCCATAGAACCCCTGCTGACGCAAAAAACGCCGGAGAAATACAACACTGAGACGCTTGGCATGGCCATAGACCGCATGTCGATAATAGCGCTCAAGATCTACCACATGCGCGAGCAGGCATCGAGAAGCGATGCCGGCCAGGAACAGAGGGATCTCTGCGCAAAGAAGCTTTCCCAATTATCGGAACAGAGGGAGCGGCTGAAGCAGTCCATCCTCGACCTGCTGGACGACTGCTTCGCGGGCAGGAAGGCCATAAAGCCGTATTTCCAGCACAAAATGTACAACGACCCGAACCTGAATCCGGAGCTTTACAGGAAATCATGACATGAGACCGTCGATGCGGCCATACAGGATCGCATTTCTCCTGCGCGACGCGGGTGAGGGCGGTGCCGAGAGGTCGTCCCTGCGCCTCGCGGACGGCCTCTCGCGCAGAGGGCATTCCGTGTGCGTGTTTTTTATAAACGCGCGGGGGCCCATGCTTGGCGCGATAAGCCGCGGCATTGAGACAGTCGACTTGCGCGGACGGTTTTTTGCCTTTTTTTTTGAGCTTGCCGCCAGAAAATTCGATTTCCTGCTGCCGGTCTACACGTCGATGCGGTCGCTTCTGGCAAAGCGCTTCATGAATCGAGGCGCCTTGAGAGGCATGAAGGTTATCTTATCCCAGCGCAACATGTTCACGATGGATCGAAACCCTATCCAGACAAAACTCCGCTTCGCGAGATGCCGTCTGCTCTACCCACAGGCATCCGTCTGCGTCTGCATCTCGCGCGGCGTGGCGGAGGAGATGGCTCGGCTGGGCCTGCTTCCCGAAGAAAAAATACGTGTCGTCTACAACCCCGTCGTAACGGACGGGCTGAAAGCGCAGATGTTTGAACCCATTCCCCCTGGCCCGCTCGGGCGCTTCGGGCTTGACGGGCGCGCCGAGATTCTCGGAGTCGGGCGGCTCGGGTCGCAGAAGGATTTCGCCACGCTCGTGAAGGCTTTCTCCATATGCGCCGCTCAAAGGGACGACATCCGCCTTACCATCCTCGGAGAGGGAAAGCAGAGGGAATCGCTCGAAAAACTTGCCCAGGCGCTCGGGATAAAGGACAGGGTATCGCTCCCGGGCTACGTGGCCAATCCCTACCCCTTCATGAGGAAAGCCGCGCTAGCCGTCTCGACGTCCCTTTTCGAAGGCTTCTGCAACGTCGTGGCGGAGGCGCTCGCCTGCGGCTGCAACGTCGTCTCCACAGACTGCCCAAGCGGCCCGTCAGAGATATTGGACGGCGGGAAATACGGGTTTCTGGCAAAAACCGGCGACCCGGACGACGTCGCGGCTAAGATGCAATACGCGCTCAAGTCGCCCTTAGCGCGTGAAGCCCTCATGGAACGCGCTGAATTTTTCTCGGAAGCCAGAGCGGTGGACGGGTACTGCGAAATTTTCGAATCGCTTTTTTGTGGTAGCCGGCAGGAGAGTATATAATTATACCATGCCGGCGGCATTCGATCCGATGAAGAGGGGGTAAGCCATTGCCAGGTTTTTCGGAAAGGCCGGACAAGACAAGCAAAAACGGCGCGGCCGCCCCTTTGCGGAGGCGCAGCGATTGGGACGACCCCATCGTCAGGGTTGCGAGGGGCGAGCGTCCGCCTATGCCAAACCTCAAGCTGGTGGTCAGCCTTACGGATGGCATACAGAGCCACACGAACCAGAGCAGAGGCGTCTCGCTATGGCTCTCGCGCCGCACCGGCGCTGAGGTGCTGGAGCTTGAGATCCCCGAGCTTAAGGGCGTCAGGCGCCGCAAGGCCTACACTGCCGTCGCCAAGCTTCTGGAGGGCAATCGCCGGAAGGCGCGTGACTGGCTTGCCCTGGCCGAGGGAGAAAACGTTATCCGCACGCTTGGGCACTGGCTTCTGGAGAGGGGAATAAGAGAGGGCGACTCGTCTTCCCTTATACTGCTTTCAGCCGGCTCCATGCCTTCGTTTTACAACGTCGCGCTTGGCTATATCTGGCGCTGCACGTGCGCGGCGATCATGACGCCGAGCGTTATCGGGACTGAGCCCTTTGACTTTGCCATAGTCCCTGAACACGACTATCCGCTCGACCTGTCGAACATACTGACTACTGTCGGCACGCCGAACCTCATCGTAAGGGAAGAGCTTGCCGCCGTATCTGGCTCCCTCCTGCGGCAATTCCCCCCGCAGAGCGACCGAAGATGGGGCATATTAATCGGCGGCGACGACAGGAACTACAGGATAACGGCGGAGTGGATTCAAAAGCAGCTCGGCAAGGTTTTCCACGAGGCGCAGCGCAGCAATGTCGACCTCTACATAGCCACAAGCAAAAAGACGTCACGGGACGCTGAGAGCGCCATCCGCCGGCTTGCCGCGAACAGCGACAGGGTGCGCTTCCTGCTCATAGCGTCGGCTGACCCGCTGAACCCGGTGCCGGCGATGCTCGGCGCCTGCGACGAGGTATTCGTCACCGACGACTCCATCAACATGGTCTCTGAGGCCGCGACCGCGGGACACAGGGTCGTGCTGCTGCGGGCCGAGAGGGCCGGCGCGGTAAAGCGCCATCTGCAAAAACTGACCTCTGGGATGGTGGCGGTGGGGCTCCTGCCGAAAAGAACGCTCTGGGGTGTCCCCAGGTTTGATCAGACGTTCCGCAGCTTCGAAAAAATGGGCCTGCTCATCGAGTTCAAGGACTGGATAAAGGAACGCAGGCGTGACGGCGCGTCGCCCTTCGCTCCGCTTGACGAGGACATGGACTTCGACCCGGACGGCTTCAACGAAGCCCGCCGCGCCGCGGACTGGATACTCGAGAACCTCGGGGACGTCACCCACCCGTCGGAGGACGAATAGCCCAAGGCGCGTTTAATCTTGCATAAGGGGGCAAACGCCTTGAAAATCGTCTTTATAGATCAAGATATCCGCGCAAACGTCATAGACGGCGAGGGAGCGATAGAGCCGCTTAAGGAGTTCGGGGACGTCAGGTATTACGACGACGCGCCTTGCCCGCAGAATGTCCTGTACGAGCGCGGCAAGGACGCGGATATCATTTTCTTCAAGATCAACCAGTTCAGCAACGCGCTGATCGACAGATTCCAGCGTTTGAAATTCATGCAGTTCATGGGAATCGGCTACGGCAATTACCTTGACACGGCACACTGCGCCGCCAGGGGGATAGAGGTCAGGGGCATAGGCGAATACGGCAGCAACCCGGTCGCGGAGTTCGCCCTGACGCTGATTTTGTGCTCGCTGAGAGGCATCGTCGCGGCGGACAGGAGAATGAAGGCAAAAATATGGGATACTTCCGGCCTCCTCGGCGAGGAGCTGTCATCATCCACGGTGGGCATAGTCGGGACCGGCGCCATAGGGTGCCTCGTTGCCCGCAAAGTCTCGCTCCTTGGCGCGCGCACGCTTGCCTTCGACGTAACGGAGAGGCAGGAGCTAAAGGATTCGTTCGGCGTGAAATACGTGAGCCTTGAAACCCTGATGAGGGAATCCGACGTAGTGACGGTGCACCTCAGCTTCACCCCCGAGACGGAGGGCATGATAACAGGCAAACTGCTTGGCCTCATGAAGCCGGGGGCGTTTTTCATAAACCTTGCCAGGGCGCAGATAGCCGACTATTCCGCGCTGCGCGAGATCCTGGCCTCCGGCGGCATACGCGGCGCCGCGATAGACGTCCATTATGGCGAGCCCCCGGCTGACTGGCGACTGGCGCTCATGGAAAACGTCATCGCCACACCTCACATGGGCTATTTCACCGCTCAGACCAACACGAACATGCTTAAAAAAAGCGTCGAGTCGGTCCTGGGATATTTAAGGGATATCTGATTTACCGTAAGCGGCAACTCCCGACTTTGTAAAGCCCCTCCGCGTCACGGACGCGGAGGGGCTTTCTTTAGAGGAATGTGTTTAACTAACGGCTTCCATCCCTATTTTTCTTTTTTGTACAGCCTTGTCAGAACAGCCGCCATTGCCAGCAACGAGAAGCCTGCCACCCCGGCGTCGCAGCCGCCGCTTGAACCACCGGCGTCTGTGCTGTCCGTCGTGCCTTGATTGTCGGTGTTCTCATCGGACTCCTTTATCACGCCGGTGAACGGGTTGATTGTCGTGCCGGGCGCGACTGTCATTGTCGTGCCGTCGGGCAGCGTTATCTCCCCGCCCTTCGTTATCGTGACCGATCCGGTGTATGGATCGACCGTCGTGCCCGGGGTGACATAGAAATCCAGGTCGTCGCCGGCCGCCGCGCCTCTGCTCGTTCTCCGCGTGGATTCGGGTTCGATTATCCTGTTGGGGCCCGGCAGGATCGTCCAGCCGCCGTGAGTTTGTAATGCGCGGCGTTGTAAGACGTATTGCCGGCGTTTACCTCAGTGGCAAGCCGCGCCAGTTGTCCCGGCTCAGAAATCAGGTATGGAGACCCATCGGTTCCTTCCCCTTCAAAATATTCATCCGCGTAAACAGGGACGGCCGCATACAGTGAAACAAACACAACCAGGATCAGCGTTAAAAGCGAGCGAAGAAACGCGCTGTGAGTGAAGCTTTCGCGGGCCTTCCTGACAGGTGATTTCATGGTGTTCACTCCCTTCAATACTTTATGTTCTCATAAGTTATATAAATCAAACTTAAACGGCATTAAATCACCGTCCGCGCCTGACGGCGCGAAGCTGGG
>JAIROA010000021.1 GCA_031257775.1 Synergistaceae bacterium | reverse complement strand
TTTGTCGGTCCCTTGGCTTATACATTTTGGCCCTCCAAGTGCAAGGTTTTTGAGCGCTTTTGGCTTTTTTGTCTGCACTTATTTTATCACAAAACCAGTACAAATATTGATTTAAACTGATTTTGCGAGTTATTCAGTAGGCACTAATTAGCATAAGTCATTATCAGGAGCGTTCTCAAAATCTGCCTATAGGGGGTTTTCGCCCTTCATTGCCCTCGCGTTTCTGTAGCACTCGGGCCGTCGCTCTTGGCTGCGCGATGGGATGATGTTTTTTTCGAGCCCGTTTTCGGGCGCGCCTCAAAAGCCGCTTCTTCTGTCCCTGCGCCGTCCGTAACCGCCTTGTCCTTTTTTTCGCTGTCAGGCACGGCTTCGCTTTCGATCTGAGCCGGTATTGTTTCAATGGCTGCGCCGCATGGAGCTTCTATCGCGGGCTCGCCCGTCTGGCGTTCAGCTTCATCAGCGGTGCTGTCTGCCTGAGAATCAGCGTTTCCGTCATGCGTATAGCATGGAACGCGGGTTCCTGTCGACTCGCACGGCACTGTGTCCTTCGTTTTTATGACAATATCCGCGGCATCTGCGGGGCGCGGTATGACATGGCTCGAATATACCCTGTTTACCTTAGAGGATGCCGCCTTGGCGGCTTCTATGGAAGCCATCACGGCGCCTACGTCCCCTTGCACCTTCACTGTCACCATGCCAAGCCCTTTGGACAGCTCGTAGCCCAGCAGCCTCACATTTGCCGATTTTACGGCGGCATCGACAGCCTCTATTGCCGCAGCTAACCCAATAGTCTCAATAAATCCGATTGCCTGAGTCATTGAATCGATGCCTCCCTATGCCGGTTTAAATACATGCGGATACATCCTTCAGAGCTTCCCAAGTAAAGCTCGAATCTCCCGGTTCTCGCCCGAAATGCCCGTACGTGGCCGCGGGACGGTATCTTACGTTCTTTAAATCCAATTCCTCTATTATTCCATCCACCGAAAAGGGAAAGAGGCGAGGCGTGAGGACGGAGAGCTTTCCGTCGTCGATTTTCCCAGTTCCAAATGTGTTGACGCTTATGGCCACCGGCTCTGGCATTCCTATCGCGTAAGCCGCTGATACTTCGCACCTATCGGCAAGCCCGCAAGCGACCAAGTTTTTAGCGGCGTACCGTGCCATGTAGGCTGATGAGCGATCCACCTTAGTGGGATCTTTACCCGAAAATGCCCCTCCGCCATGCCTTGCCGCGCCGCCGTAAGTGTCAACCATAATCTTGCGCCCAGTCAGCCCCGTATCGGCCGCGGGGCCACCAACGGTAAACCTTCCCGTCGGATTGATGTACACCGCTGTCTCCTCGTTCATCCATCTGTCCCCGACTTCCGGCATGATGAGACGGCTTAAAATTTCCGCGCGCAAATTACGGATGTCAACAGATTCGTCGTGTTGGGTTGAGATGACAACGCCGCTTACGCGCAAGGGCTTGCCGTTCCTATCGTACTCCACCGTCACCTGTGTCTTTCCGTCCGGCCTGAGCCAGGGAAGGATTCTCTCTTTTCGGAGCGCGGCCAGGCGGCGCGCTAATGTATGCGCCAGATCTATTGGCAGAGGCATGAAGCTCTCAGTCTCTTTTGTCGCGTAACCGTACATAATGCCCTGATCCCCGGCACCGGTCGGCTTGCCGCTCCTCTTGTCGACGCCAGTCTTTATATCGGGGGACTGCCTCCTCATATTCGTTATTATCAGGCAGTTTTTGAAATCAATTCCGAGTGCGCCGTCCGTATACCCTGCATCCTTGATGACTTGACGGGAAATCGCGTCTACGTCCACCGTGGCGCCCGATGTCACCTCGCCCGCGATCATAACCACATCACCGCAAGCCATGACCTCTACGGCTACTCTTGAATCTTTGTCCCGCGAGATATATTCATCCAGAAGCGCGTCCGATATCTGGTCGCACAGCTTATCTGGGTGTCCCTCCGTGACCGATTCCGACGTAAGAAAATAGCCCAACACTCGCTTCACCTTATCGAAAAGCACTGATCAAGCACGCAGCGCCTTCTCCTGGCGAAGTCCCTCGCGGTTGTGATCCCCTCTCCAGTGGCCGTGGCAATGGTAAAGCTCGTGCCACATACCGCGTCCATCCCTATTCCCTTGAGAGAAGAGGCGTTTTTCACGAACACGGACGTCTGCATCGCCTTTGCCGCGTAATTAAGGTGTTCTATGTCCTTTGAGTGAAGCGTCGCAGTGTGTCTGAAGCCTTGCTCTATTTCCAGGGCGCGGTCGACGGCCTCCTCGAAATTCCGAACGCGCACTATCGGCAGAACCGGCATCATGATCTCGGACGTCACGAACGGATCTTCCTTATTCGTCTCGAATAGGATCACTTTCGGCTTGCCAGCATATCCGATGCCGGATCTTTCCAGTATGGTCACCGCGTCTTTGCCCTCCAGGGTTTTATTGGGCATCCTGTCGAAGTTTATGGCGGCCTCCCTCAGGGACTGAATCTCGGCATCGTTCCGAAGCACCTTCGCACCGTGGAGCCTCATGATCCGGATGAAACGGTCAGCGATGTTGCCGACCGCCACGACGCTCTTTTCCGTCACGCACATGACATTGCCGTCAAAGGACGCGCCGGTCACGATATCCTTAGCCGCCTTGTCTATGTCCGCCGTGCTGTCTATGATCGCCACAGGGTTTGCCGGCCCGGCCCCTATAACCTTCTTGCCGCTGCGGAGGGCTTTCTGCAGGACGTCAGTGCTGCCTGTGACTACGATCATCTGTATGTCGGGATGCGCCATCAGCTCGTCCGCCTTTGCCATGGAGCTTTCGGCGAAGGTGAGAGCCAGATTTTCGATCCCGCAGGAATTGAAAATGGAATCGCTAATGAGCCCGGCGAGATATTTCGTCACACCTGAGGCCCTGGGATGGGGAATATGTATCACGGCGTTGCCAGCCGCCAGCATCCCTATCGTATTGTTTATCAGTGTCGCGCATGGATTAGTACAGGGATGCACGGCGCATATGATCCCCCAGGGCGACAGCTCGGAAAGCGTCATCCCCTCGTCCCCGGTTTGTGCCTCCGTGATCAGGTCCTCGACTCCGGGCGTTTTTTCCAGCGCGAGATTTATTTTTACGATCTTGTCATCAACGTTGCCCAGCGACGTTTCCTCGACGTTCATCATCGCTATCTCGGCCACATGCGGCAATATGTCCCTTTTCAGGGACTCGATCACTCTTTTCCGGTCCTCTAGCCTCAATGCCGCATAGAGCGAATAAGCTTTCTTTGAGTAGGCAACGGCTTCGTCCGTGCCGAGGCAGATGCCGTTTTTTCTGGGCGGTGCCGCATTATCCGCCAATATTTTCCTCACGAGTTCTTCGATCCTGGCATCGTTCACGATATTTTGCCCCCTATCCGCCTATGACGCATTTGAAGCCCTCGGCCTCGACTGTTTTTTTCAAGCTCTCTATCTCTTCCTTTGAAAGGCAAGCCAGCCCTTTCATCGGATATTCCTCCCCGAGCAGGGAGTATTTGTTTTCTCCGTATGTGTGGTAGGGCAGAATGTGTATGGTATCGACCCCGTTCATTTTCTTCACGTGGGCGCATATCGCCTCATACTCGCCCGCGCTCGCGTTGACGCCCGGCACGGTCGGAATCCTGACCACTGTCGGGGCTATATCCGAAATGATTACCGAATTTTTCAGTATGACATCATTGGAGATGCCGGTATATTTTTTGTGTACATTAGAATCAAAGGCCTTAATGTCCAGCAACACGAGGTCGACCCACGGAAAAACCTTCTTCAGCACATCATCGGAGGCTAACCCCGTCGTCTCCATCGCGGTATGCCAGCCCTGTTCCTTGCAGGCTTTCAGCAGTTCCACGGCAAAATCGCTCTGCGCCAGCGGCTCGCCACCGGACAGAGTGACACCTCCGCCCGATCTCCTGAACGTTATGGCGTCTTTTTTCAGCTCCTTTACGAGTTGCCCGGTCGTCATTTCCTTACCCTTTATGACTAGCGCCCCGGCAGGGCAAACCTTGACGCATTCGCCGCACGTCACGCAGGTGCCTCGGTCGATGAGCGAGAGGTTTTTGACAGACAGTGCGCCATATTTGCAGGCGTTCAGGCACTTCCCGCAGTGGACGCATACTTCCGCGTTGAAGAGGAGGACTGGCTTCATGCTCTGGGATTCTGGGTTACAGCACCATCCGCACGACAGCGGGCATCCCTGAAAAAAAGCTATCGTCCTTATGCCAGGCCCGTCATGTATGGAGTATCTCTGTATGTCGAAAACAATTCCGCCGCGACGGTAATTTATGGATTCCATCCAAATACAGCTCCCATCTCGTGAATCTTGATTTGCCATCCGCGGTTTCCCCGCCTAGCGGGCCGTGGGGCCAAAGCAGCCCCACGGCGTATTTGATAAGATGAGCGTCAGCCCAGTTTCGGAAGGAGCTTCTCCGTATCCGTGTGCGGCCTCGGGATTACGTGAACCGACACGACCTCACCGACGTGGCGCGCCGCAACCACGCCCGCGTCAGTCGCCGCTTTGACGGCGCCTACGTCCCCGCGCACCATGACAGTCACGTAGGCGGAGCCGATCTTCTCATAGCCTATGAGGCTGACATTGGCGGCTTTTACCATGGCATCCGCTGCCTCTATTGCCCCAACGAGGCCTTTGGTTTCAATCATTCCAAGAGCATCCGAAGTCATTTCCACTAAACCTCTCCTTCTCTATATGTAAGGCGTTGCCATGGATTTCGGCTCTCCGCCGCCAAGGGCGCCGAGGAGTTTTTTGCCGACGCCTATGGCAGCCCTGACCGCCTGGCGGACCGCTCCGGAGTCGCCTGTGAAGGTCAATATGACCTCGTTTGAATAACTGGTTCCCTTGCTCGGAGAACAATAACCTATTACCTCTACGTTGGCCGCTTTAACGGCCACATCAGCCAGGACGGTGCCTATGCCGGCAGGTCCCCCGATGACTATTCCGAATGCCCGCCCCATCTGAGCGCCGAGTGCCTTGTTGAGGCAATAGCTGGCGCGGGCCGTGTACTGGAACTCCAGGTGTCCGGCGTCGTTTGCGTAGACGTCGCCGAAATATTTTGGCAGTCCGGCAAGCGTGACTTCCACAGCCCTCTTGGCATCTGAAACATCATCAGCCCCAATATAAATGAGGCATCCATGCCCAGCGCCGCCCTTGGTGTCGCGGGGCAGCTCGACTGAAATTATCTCGGTGTTCGTGGCCTTGACGGCATCGTCCACAGCCATGATCTGCGGGCCCGCTCCGACGCGGTCGCCGATAATCCCTATGGATTTGTATTTCCCCAGGTTCATCAATTCGGTGAGCGAGGGATCCACGTTGGCTATGACGAGGCCAATGGTGTCGCCTATCGCGGTTCCGACGAACTCGGTCAAGCCCACGCCTGTGATTGGCGGAGCGTCCGCCGGGGCGGCTGATTTTTTAGGGCTAAGTTCCTCCGCGACCTGTTTGACGATCTTATCCAAAAGCTGCTGATCCATTTTTTCCCCTCTTTTCCTTATAATCTGGCATCAACCAACAGCCGGCCACGTTAAAAAGTCTGCTCTGTCCTGGAGATGATGTCGTCCTGCACTTCCTTGGCAAGCACGACAAACTGAGCGCTGTAGCCGGCGACCCTGACCACCAGATCCCTGTGGTGATCCGGATCCTTTTGCGCCTCAAGCATGGTATCCCGGTCAATGACGTTGAACTGGACGTGCATGCCCTTCTTGTCAAAGTAGGTGCGTATCATAGCCGCGAAATTCTGCAGCCCTTTATCGCCGGCAAGAGCGGAGGGGAGGAATTTCTGGTTGTAAAGCGTCCCGTTGGATGCCACGCTGTGATCCAGCTTAGCGACGGAGCTGGCCGCGGCCGTCGGCCCGCTGACGTCTTTTCCGGCCCTCGGGGACACGCCGTCCGCGAGCGGCGCTTTCGCAAGCCTCCCGTTCGGGAGGGCAAGGACGTCCTTGCCAAACAGAACGTTAGCGGAAACGGGGTAAATGCCGGCCTGGAACTGGCCCCCGCGAGGATTGCGGTACTTCTCGACCTCGTAGCAGTAGATCTGTGCGCATTTTCTCGCGACGAAGTCGACTTCGTCGTTGTCGTTGCCAAAGCAGGGGGTGCTGTCCAGAAGCCTGCGGATGCCCTCGTAGTCCCCGGATCCCCGCGGCGGCAGCCCAAGGGAGCATTTGCTCTTTATATCCGTCAAATCCACCGATGAAGCGCCTTTCAGCACTTTTTGCACGATTTCATAGACCTTCTGCTCGATATCGGGGCTGCTGCCGGAGACGCGGACGCCGCCGGTATTCTCGCTCGGCAGGCTTCCGCCTTCGATCACTCCGCCTTGCAGCGTGGTGCCTACCGGGTATCCGAAGTTGGCATCGAGAGCTTTTTTGAGCTGATCCAGAGAAATCTTCCCATCCTCAAAGACGTTCTTCTGTATGGCGTACATGGAGTCGCCGGTGTCGGCCACTCCGAACGCCTGAGGCCCTGTGAAATTGTAAATCGCGCCGCCTTCCTGGACGGATTTTCCGCGCCCGATGCAGTCCTCGACCATTGCCGACAGGAACGGGAGAGGCGCCCTTTCCCCGTGGGCAAGATCGACGCAGTTGTCGGCCTCGGCCAGATAATGCACGAAGTACGACATTTGCTTGCTGAACGCGTCGTAGAAATCATCCATGCTCTTGAACGTCGTGATGTCGCCCGTGACCGGGCCTATCTGCCGGCCAAGTATCTTTCCGTTGTTCAGGGTGATTTCAAGTATCTTGGCGACGTTGAAAAACGCGGCATCATGCCAGCCCTCGGTCTTGCATGGGACCTGGGGTTCTACGCATCCGATCAGGCAGTAGTTCCTCGCGTCCCTTAAAGATATGCCCCTGTTGGTAAGGGCGGGGATGATGACTTCATCGTTATACATAGCAGGCACGCCGAGCCCGAGACGGACGACTTCGGAAGCCCTGTACAGGAATTCGTCCGGGGTGCCCTGCCACACGCGGATGGAAAATGACGGCTGCGGGAGGGCGACGTGAGCCGTAGCCTCCATGCACATGTAGGAGAGATCATTGGTGGCGTCGAGCCCTTCTTCAGTCTGCCCGCCGACGCACAGGTTCTGGAACACCGCATAGCCGGCGAACGCCTGGGCAGAAACCTCGTCCCTGGTTTTGTTGACGTCGTTGAGTTTTATCCAGACGCAATCGACCAGTTCCTGGGCAAATTCTTTCGAAATAGCCTTGTCTGCTTTCAAATACGGGTACATGTACTGATCGAAGCGTCCCGGGGATATTGAGTGCCCGCTTGACTCGATCTGAATCATCGCGTGGATGAACCAGAAAGTCTGGCATGCCTCCCAGAACGTGGCCGCCCCGTGTTCAGGAACCCTGGAGCAGTTCTGCGCTATCTGGAGCAGTTCGGCTTTTCGTGTGGGGTTTGTCTCTATGGAGGCGAGTTCGGATGCCTTAGCGGCATATCTTTGCGCAAAATTGATCGCGGCCGAATAAGCTATTATCACCGCGTTGTAGAACTGCTGTTTTTTGATGTACCCCGGCTCGGTCCTGTCAAGTTTATCCAGGGCTTCGACCACTTCGGCCAGCACGCCCCTGAAACCCTTCTTCAGGATCTTGCCGTAGTCGACTGTTATATGCCCGACGCCTCCGTAAAAATAGTTGCCGACAGTGAAAACGCCGGAAGCCTGGCAATCCTTTGCTTCAGCGGACATGTAATTTGACGCGAGATCGCTTGTGGTTCTCCCTGGCCAGTACTTGAACGCTTCAGCGAGTTCCGCCGCGGTCTCTTTCGGTATCTGGAAGGGATCCGCGAGGCGTGTTCCCATAGTGTCGAATTCTTTCGCGACCCAGTCGAATGAGAATTCCGGGCATATTTCGGTCGAACGGGGGTTCTTGGTTATCGCTCCGACTATAAGCTCGTCGTCGCGTATAGTGACTGGAAGGCTGTTGAAAATTTTCTCGACTGCCTTTGCCCTTCTCGTAATGGCCGGCAGCCCCTCTGTTTCTTTGTACGACTCCGTAACAAGGACGGCTCTTTCAGATTCGACATAGGGAACCGCGTCGATTATCATCCTCTTCAGCTTTTCCACTCGTGCCGTAGGGTTTGTGAATCCTTTCGCTATCACGTGAACGACCTCCTTATTTTTGAATGACTCTGCTGATCCGCCACAGGAGCACAGCGCCGTTTTCCAAGACATTTTCCCCTGGCCCCATCCCCCTTATAGTGATATTGATGCCAAGCAAGAACGGCGTAGAATCACAATCCACGCTCACATATTTGCTAAGAGAAACGGAATGAATTTTCCTAATGACTTAATGCGATTAATGATAAATCAGATGTATATTAAAAGTCTGAAAAGTTTTGGCGCTGTTTGTGCGAATAATTGCTATATTGACAGTGAAAATAATTCCTTATATCGGGTAATTTTTCCCAGAATGAGTAAATTTTTTCCTGATGCCCCTTTTGTATTCCAATGGCGTCAGCCCAGTGTACTTTTTAAAAACTTTCCCGAAATAATTCTGTTCCCTGAACCCCGCCTCCGTCGCGATGTCCAGCATCGACCTGTCCGTTTCAGCTATCATGCGCTTTGCATATTCCAGCCGCCTTTTCGTCAGGTATTGGATGAAGTTTTCTCCGACTTCCTGTTTGAACAATTTGCTGAAATAGCTGGCGGTCATGGATATGTTCGACGCTACGGACTCCAGAGAGACGCAATCCCTGAAATTGATGTCTATCTGCGCCAACGCCGACGCGACCTCCCTGCTAAGCGCGCTGTTCCGGCTATACGGCATGTCATATCCTTCCTTGCTCACGCCGCCTGCGTTGCCTGGAGAGCTTGCCTTCAGATACCTCGCCAGAGTTTCCCTCATTTTCCGATGGTGGATCGGCTTTAGCAGAAATTCCGCGATGTTGGGCGAAAAAAGGGGGTCGGTTTCGTATTTGTGAAAATTTTTCTCATCCCACCCGGTCATAATGATGGGGATATCGCTGTCGCGCAGACGGATTTTTTTAGCGGCTTCATGGGCGCTGATGCCTGCGATCCCGCAATCCAGAACGGCAAGCCTTGGCTTCCTCGATGAACAGATTTCAACCGCGGCCCGCGCGTTGCCGCACTCCGTCACCAGAACGGCGCTGTCCAGGCCCGCGGCGACCTTCTTGACGAACTGCCTGTCGATGAAGCCCTTATCAGCTACCACTATTTCGCGCAGGAAAATACCCCCTTAAAATATTCACGGCCTTGCTGGGAACGAGAGCGAAACCCTCACGCCCCCCAATCTCTCCCTTACGCGGGAAAATGTCAGCTCGAAATCATCGTCGAATGACAAACTGAGCCTTTTTTTCACGTCCCGGATGCCGCTCCATTTCGCCTCATCCTCATCTTCGTCCGATGGGCCGTTATTCAGCAAATCTATGATGTCTTCGGATATTTCAGTCCCGTCGTCGAATATGTCGAAGCACAGCCTCTGTTCTTTAATATAGCCGCAGATACGAATGTGATCCGAGGCATTTTTCTTTTCGAGCCCGTAGGCCAGCAGGTTTTCCACTAAATCGGACAGAACCATGGACGGGATGGAGTTATCCAGAATGTTGCCTTGAATCTCGAAATCAGTTGACAGTTTTTCTCCCGAACGGATTTTATTGATAAGGAGAAGTTTTTCCAGATTCCGCATTTCCAGATCGATTGGGACCGCCCTTCTTGAATACTTCATGGAGAACCTGCTGATGTCAGCCATGGCGCAAAGTATTTCCTGAGTTTTTTCAGCGCCCTCCACATATGCCTGCGCGCTGGCAGCGTTCAAAGCGTTGAAGTAAAAATATGGCGTTACCTGAAGGCAGGGGAGCGCGTCGCGAACGATAGCCTTTTTCGCGTTTTTCTCTTTCTGCTTTTTGAGAAGCTCTATATTTTTCTTGTTCAGCAGGGACTGATCAACTATGTATTTCATCGTGAGATGAAAGAAGTTTGCCGCTGCTTTTATTTTAGGCAGCGGGACAACCGGGCGGTCATCGTAAAGCCTGCGGATTTCCGGGGCGCTTTCCAAATAATCATATCCTTGAGACACCAGGCCAGTCTCAACGCCGTCCAGAGCGTCGCCGGTCTTAATCTGGCCGCACATCATCGACGCGACATACTCGCCGTTCACGATGATAGGGATCGCGAAGTCTATCAGCCCCGCGTGACATCGATGTATGCAGACCGTCCCGTTGCGCACCGCCTCCAAACTGGCGTAGGCGTCGGACCTCACGCACCTTTTATAAAAATCGGGATGTTCCCGCATACAGGAACAGAACGGAGAGAAAGAGCTATAGCGCAGCAGCGGGTTGCCCTGATAGTCCACGGCTATAGCCGCCAGCCCGGTACTCTCCGCGAAATAGTCCTGTAATTTCTGAAGAAACTCCATGTCCATGATTTCCTTGAGCTTCATCATTTTCCCCATCTCCGGATAAATAAAAAAGCGCTCCCTCTGTATTAGGAGCGCCAAACACCCTGACCAACGTTCTGCCATTATTGCACAGGTAGTGTCCAGTAACTCGCTAAACACTAACTTCTACCGCGATGCTTGTTTTCTGGCTTGAGGATCAACGCTCCCGGCGCACCTTCCCAGCTATCAGCCAGTGGTTTCAAACGTGCCATAAATACCGGAAGCTACTCTCTTACAGCGGCGAGACCGCACAGGATTCACACCTGTTTCCGTTCCACATGGAAATTGCATCGCAATATCAAGTATTTAATTATCGTTCATTATAACATAACGCAAACGCATGGGGTATTTCGCCGCAAAGAAATTCGTAAATCTGTCAAGCTTTCTGTCAATAAAAGAATCAATAAAGGCAGTGCTTAAGGAAGAATACTGTCTGGCGCTAATCGGAATTTTATGAAACGGCCGCGATGACATTCTCCCTTTTCTGTGATATTGTCATATAAAGAAATTACATGCAGGGGAGGGCGCTGTCTTGAGCAGGGCTTTTGTTAAAGAGGATGACGAGGAGATATCCAGCTTCAGGGATGACGAGAAACATAGCAAAAAGGCGCTCGATTGGCTGCGCCTCCAGGAGAAAAAGCTTGATTTCCTGCTGAACGACCCCAAGGGGCTTGCGATAGAGAGCGCAAAACGCGAAAAGTGGATCGAAGAGGCAAAAGCCGCAATCGCGTCCGCGAAGGCTGAGCTTGGCATTGAGCAGTAGCTCCGTTCCTCTCTGATTTTACAGCCACCCATAAACATGCCATCGGTTTGACGCACCGCGTCAGCGATTGCGAAAGCACAAATTCCAAGCGCGGCGCGGGCATCATGCCGGACACGCGGCTTCCGTTTCCTCACTCTCTTATTTTCACGAAATTCATCCATTTATTATGGACTTCCCACCGCATTGCGATTTTTTATTTTGATGGTAACATATCTATCTGCGTAAAGACTTAGGACGCGTTGATGTCTATTCGCATATTCCGCATATAATTCCGATTCTAAATCAAATGAACCGTAATTTGATTTAGAATCGGAATCGCGCAACGTAATGTTGCGCCCAACACGAAGAAACGGATGTAGGGGGAAGGCGCATGGAGACAATAAAAGCTCCGAGAGGGACTAAAGACGTGCTAGGCGATGAATCTTGGAAATGGGCGCGCGTCCTGAGTGTGTGCGGGGATGTGGCCCGAGATTTCGGTTACAGCGAGGTTCTGCTTCCTATTTTCGAGCATACGGAACTTTTCAGCAGGGGCATCGGCGACGCCACGGACGTCGTGGAAAAGGAGATGTACACATTCCTCGACAAGGGCGACAGGAGCATCACGCTGCGCCCGGAGCTTACGGCGTCCATGGTCCGCTCGTACCTGGAGCATGACATGAGGCGCGCCCCGCAGCCGGTCAAGCTCTGGAGCGCCGGGCCGATGTTCCGCTACGAGCGCCCGCAGAAGGGCCGCTACCGCCAGTTCTGGCAGGCGGACTTCGAGATACTGGGCGTGGAAAGCCCCATGGCCGATATCGAAACGATAGACACGTCAATGGAGATATACCGAAGGCTCGGCCTTACGAATCTCAAGGTGCTCATCAACTCCGTCGGGTGCCCGAAATGCAGGCCCGCTTACCGGGAAGCGTTAAAAAGTTTCATAGAATCCTCACCGGGCGGCATGGATTCGCTATGCGAAACGTGCAGGGGGCGGCTTGAGCGAAATCCCCTCCGCATCCTCGATTGCAAGAATCCGTCATGCAAGGAGATGACGGAATCGGCACCCGCTATTTTGGATTCGCTCTGCGGCGAATGCAAGGCCCACTTTGAAGACGTCGGGCGGGGGCTGTCTCGAATCGGCGCTGATTTCAGGCTCGACAAGAGGCTCGTCCGGGGGCTAGACTACTACACGAAGACGGCTTACGAAATTCTGGCCGGAGAGCTTGGATCGCAAAACGCGGTCTGCGGCGGCGGGCGCTACGACAACCTCGCCGAGGCCATAGGCGGGCCGCGCGTCCCCGGGGTCGGGTTCGCGTCCGGGATAGAGAGGATCGTCATCACTCTGGAGGGACAGGGCGTTTATCTTGGCGAGAAGCCGAAGACCGAAGCATACGTCGTCACGGCCTCAGACGGCCTGGCGATAGAAGCCTCCGCGCTCACGCACGAGCTGCGCGCCTCGAAAATCCCCGCGGACACCGATTACAGCGGGCGCGGCATGAAGGCCCAGATGAAACACGCTTCGGTGCTGGGGGCTGATTTCGTCTGCATCATCGGGGACGACGAGGCGGCGTCCGGGACGGTATCCGTAAAAAACATGTCAAGCGGCGAGCAGCGCTCATTTATAAGAAGCGAAACAGCGTCGCGACTACTCTCATGGAAAGAGGAGCAAAACAGATGACAAGCGGGAGTTACACGAATGAATGGAAAAGAACCCTGTACTGCGGCGAGCCGCGGATCGGTGACACGGGAAAGCCGGTAGTCCTGAACGGGTGGCTGAGGGCAAGGCGCGACCTTGGCGGCATCATATTCATCGAGCTGTGGGATTACACAGGCGCCACGCAGATAGTTTTCAACCCGGAGGCCATTCCTGACGCGCACGCCAGGGCAAAGGATCTTCGCTCCGAGTACGTCCTGGCTGTGCGGGGCACGCTGCGCGTGCGCCCGGAGGGGACGGAAAACCCGGCGATCCCGACAGGCGCGGTCGAGCTGGCGGCGGAGGATTTCCTTCTGCTCTCCCCATCGTGCCTGCCGCCATTCGGCCCGGACGAGGCCGAAAAAGTCAACGAGGATCTGCGCATGACCTACCGCTACATCGACCTGCGGCGCGACGGGATGCAGAAAAACCTGCGGATCCGCCACAAAGCCGTGCGGTTCACCCGCAATTACTTCGACCGCAACGGCTTTGTCGAGATCGAGACTCCCATCCTCACAAAGTCGACGCCTGAGGGGGCAAGGGACTACCTCGTCCCGAGCCGGGTCAACCCGGGTGACTTCTATGCCCTCCCGCAGTCGCCGCAGCTATTCAAGCAGCTTCTCATGATAGGCGGGTGCGACAGGTATATCCAGATAGCCAAGTGCTTCCGCGACGAGGACCTGCGCACGGACAGGCAGCCGGAGTTCACCCAGGTAGACGTCGAGATGAGCTTCATCACGGAGGAAGACATCATCGCCCTGACGGAGCCGTACCTGGCGGGACTCTTCAAGGAAACGATCGGGGCGGAGATCAGGACGCCTATCCCGCGCCTCACATGGAAAGAGGCGATGGAGCGTTTCGGAAGCGACAAGCCGGACATGAGGATCGATATGGAAATCGCCGACATATCCTCAGTCTTTGCCGGAGGCGAAAATCCGTTCGCCGGGATAGTCCAGGGCGGCGGCGCGGTCAAGTGCCTATGCCTGCCGGGGGGCGCCAGCCTGTCACGCAAGGAGATGTCCGAGCTGGAGGGCAGGGCGAAGGAGATTGGCAGCGCCGGGATGGCGAGCTTCCAGATCAAGGAAGGCGCGCTAAAGGGGCCGCTCGTCAAGTTCCTCCCTGACTCCGCGCAGGAAGAGCTTAAAAGGATATCCGGCATCACCGCGGACGACGCGCTCTTCGTGATGGCTGACAAGAGCTGGGCAAAGGCTTGCGCGATCCTAGGCCAGATACGCCTTGAACTGGCACGTGCGCGCGGGCTGACGCGCGAGGGATGGAAGTTCGTCTGGGTCACGGAATTCCCGCTTTTCGAGTGGGACGACGACGGGAAGCGCTGGTCGGCGGTTCACCATCCGTTCACGGCGCCGATGGACGAAGATCTGGATAAGCTCTCGTCCGATCCGGGAAGCGTCCGTTCCAGAGCTTACGACATCGTGCTGAACGGGACGGAGCTTGGCGGCGGGTCCATAAGGATACACAACCCCGAGACGCAGTCGGAAGTGTTCGAGGCGCTCGACATATCGCCGGAAGTCGCCCGCGACCGTTTCGGATTCCTGCTTGAAGCGCTGTCGTTCGGGACTCCGCCGCACGGCGGCATCGCTCTCGGCCTCGACCGCGCCGTCATGATGCTATGCGGCGCAAAGTCGATCCGTGACGTCATGGCCTTCCCGAAAAACCAGAAAGCCCAATGCCCGCTCACAAGCGCGCCTTCCAAAGTGGAAAAGTCTCAGATGGAGCAGCTCTTCATTATATCCACGGCGCCGGGAGAATGATTTACGGACGCCATTCCGATTCTAAGGAAGGGCTGATTTAGAATCGGAATGGCTCAGACATGATAACCTCAGTACTTCAATCCGAATATCGGATGGTAAAACCGCTCGTCATGCAGGTAGGCGGCTTGTTTTTCAAGAGCCTCGCGGGCCGCGTCTCCCAAATGGACGACTAGTGCCGACGTCAGCATGTGAATGAGGAAAACAGGCCCTATTATGCTGCTGCCAAATGTCGGGCTGGCGGCGGAGACAAAAAACGCGAGGTCGGAAAAGCGGCATATTGGCGCGGCGGGGCTGTCTGAGATCGTCAGTATCTTCGTGCCCCGGCTTTTAGCGTCAGCCACGGCTTCCGTCACCTCGATGGCATAGCTCGGCATCTCGCACGCCATGAGAACGCCGTTGCTCGGCACAGTTCTTGCCTGCTCGACAAGAGAGAGGCTGCCCCTCTTGATCAGCATCGTCGGAAGGCCCATCACGCAAAATCTCGCATACGACAGCTCCATGACGAGCGACGATATCCCCCAGCCCATAAACGCCGTGCATACCGCTTTGCTTGCCGTCAGGCAGAACTCCCCGACTTTCGACATATCGACCTGCATCCAAGTGTCGTCGATGTTCACATGCTCTATCTGACGGATTTTCTGAGGAAGCTCGTCCTTTATGCCTACCGCCTTTGTGAGCATTGCGGCCGGGTTGATCTGTTCTAATATCACCTTCTGCAAACAATCCTTCAGCTCCGAGTACCCGCTAAAGCCCAGCACGCGCGAAACCCGGACGAGCTGCGCTTTGGAAACTTTAAGTTCCTCGGCAACCTCGCCGATCGACTTAAACGCCGCTTCCCGCATGTTAGAAAGAAGATATTCAGTCACTCTCTTCGCCTTATTCGGCATATTCGGGATCTTTTGCAGCATCATGCTCTGGAGATCGGCACTGTCCATAATATTACGCTCCTCATGCTGGGATAGTAAAATAAATTTAAGGAAAGGCTGATTTATCGTTAGGGGCCTAAAGGGTGAAGATTTAAACCCTTGCAACACCCAGGCTCTTAAACGTTGAAATGTCGTTTAGGCGAATTAATCAGCGTTTTCTTAATTTTATCGCCCGTTGGGTACAAAGTCAATCGGCGCCGCATTTTGCCTTTTCCTATGTGCCGTTAGAAAGCAGTGCCGCGTTTGGGAGCGTCTCATTAAGTAATACCATTATTATTGTTTTATGACAGTTTATTTTTAAGCTTGACACGTATTATTTTATATCTTATATTTACTATAGAAACTAAAAACTTAATTGGGGAAATCAGCTGCAAAGATTTTCCCGTAACTTCCAATGACAATGATTAATAAAACAATATGGAGGGCCGTGATTATGTATATGGCACTAATCGCGAGCATCTTGGGCAAAGCTAACCGTTTTGTCGAGTTTGGCTGCAAAAATAAGAAAACGAAAAAAGCGCGGACGGTTATTTCCTCCGCCCTTTCGCGAGGCTCGCGCTTTGTCCTCTTCATACTTGCGCTTTCTTTCATTTTGACGCCTGTTTCGCCCCCTATGGCTTTTGCAGCGCAATCGGACGACAAACTATCCAGGGATGACATAAACGCTTTGCTGGCCCCCGCGCCGGGCGGACAAAACGGACAAACTCAGGTCACGCCGGAACAGGCTTTCAATATCGTAAGCACGGAGGCAGCGGGCGGCAACGCGCAGGCTTTGATAACGCTGGGCGGTTTCTACGCGGAGGGCATCGGCACTCCGAAAAATTTCTCTAAGGCGCGCGAGTGTTACGAAAAAGCCGATAAGGCCGGCTCCGCTGAGGGGACTTACAACATGGGCGTCTGCTGGGAAGTCGGCATGGGAAGCGCGGCTGACGCGGCAAGGGCCGCTGAATATTTCAAGCGTGCCGCCGACATGAAGCTGCCGCAGGCGCTTTTTAAAATGTCGCTGATCCTGGACGCGGGTACCGGGGTGATGAGGGACGAGAAAGCTTCTATCGATTATATGGCGCGGGCCGCCACAGCCGGGCACCCTGACGCGGCGGGCATAATGGGCCTCGTCTACCTGAACGGCCTGCGGGGGCAGAAGAAGGATCTCGACGAAGGCGTGAAGATGCTGAATATCGCGGCATCCGCCGGAAACGTGGAGGCGATGAAAAACATAGCCGTCACATATAAGGACGGCATCGGCGTGAGGGCGTCGCCGGCGGAGGCCTTGAAGTGGTACCTGATAGCGGAAAAATGCGGATATCCGGAGGCGGCGTTGTCTGCCGTCAAGAAAGATCTGGAAGGGAAGCTCAACGCCGAACAGATGAAAAAAGCGGAGTCGGACGCGAATGCCTGGCTGGATAAAGCCCGCGCCGCGGCTGGCGGATAAATCAATAAAAACGCGGAAAAGCATCAGCCCGCGACATGATTCCGTTCAGACTTTTAATGAAACATAAAGCGCGAGGGAATTTCGTTTTTTAAAACGTTTAAATTTTTAGGAGGCGAACCTTATGGAGACGAACAGGAGGAAGAGAGCGAGGGCAGGAAGAGGCCGCGCGGTTTTTTTGTTGGCGGCGTTAATTATGGCGGCCATTGGAATATTGACGTTTGAACAAGAGGCTATGGCAGCGATATCAAGCTGGACAGGGTTATCAACCGCTTTGAGCTCGGCAGCAGCTGGCAATACGCTGACGCTGACATCGAACATTACTTTTTCTAACAGCTCCAGCGCATTGATTATAAATAAATTAAATTTGACAATCCAAGGCGCAAATGGCGGAGCAGCAGTGGGTGCCAACATCGACGACGAGGTCTGGCAGCAAATTACAGATCCGTTGATGAGTTTAAGCGCGGATGATCTGTCTGATTTAAGCGGCAAGCTGGGTCAATTTGCCTCGGCGGCGGACACGCTCACTTCAAATTACGCCCCATCGGCGGCTGCTTTATCCGGCATGACCGCGATAACGGGCAATGACAATCTAAGAAATCTTACTACGGCAGATACCTTTCAGAATCAGAGAAAGTGGCTCCATACCTCCGCTACCGCGTCTAGCAGCCCTGGCAACGGCTTGAGCCTGAAAAATCTAAATTTCAAAGATGTCAAAATAGAATATGGCGGATTCAACAATACGACAGAGGCTAAATATGGCGTCGTCAACGGGCTTATCGGCAACACGAATTCGGCTTCCGTTACGACGACTCTTGGGAGCATCACCGGCAACGCTTTCACAGACATTAGCGTCACGATGAAGGGTGCCCAAGGTGTTGATACTCAGTATTTAGCTGGCGGCGGAGTTATCGGAGTCCGCGCTACAGGCGAACCAATCGGTGCGACAAAAAACGCTTCCGCTACTATTGATACGGTATCAGGCAATTATTTCAGCGGAGTGACAATTGAGACCACAAATGATCAGGGGAGTTGGCAGAACCAACCAAAAAGCGCTTACATTGAGGGCGGCGGCATCGTCGGTGTGGACGCGGCATCGACTCCAGACAATAAGACGACAGGCATCGCGAGGCTTGGAACGCTCACAAATAACTATTTCACAAATATAAAGATACACACGGGCGATATTCTTATCGGCGGCGGCCTTGTGGGCCTGAACAACAACAGCAAATATACGGGGGCTAATACGCCAATCCAGGCAAATACATACGTCATACTGAATAACGCGAACGGCAACATCTTCGCGGACGGCATTGACGTACAGGCATATTATTCCATCCGCGGCGGCGGCGTGATCGGGCTCAACGGCCTCTCGACCGCCGGCGCGCAGCTCGATGCGCTCAATCACAACATATTCAGCGACGTGCACGTGGCATCGCTCAAATCTTACATCAAAGGCGGCGGCATCGTCGGACTTCAGACGAATTATACTGAGGACGCCGATAAAGACAAATTCCCCGAGGATCCGACAAATCCCGACCCTATTGATGTAACTACCCCGTGGACACAACTAAACGGAGCATCAGGCAACGTATTCCTCGATTCGACTGTCACAGCGAACTCTTACCTCTACGGCGGAGGCATAGTAGGCCTACACTCCGCTTCGGCGGCAGCGGTTCTTGGAACGCTTGACAGCAACCTTTTTAAAGGCTTGACTGTGACGACGGAAGACAATGACGCGGATCAGACGAACCCTTATGGCTTAAAGGGCGGCGGCATCGTCGGATTATCGTCAGCAGGGGCTGGCGTTATCGGAAAAGTAGATAAAAACTACTTCGACGATATTACAGTCAACGTCAATAATAATAAACTGGCCGGGGGCGGAGTGATAGGGATCCAGTCAGACTCGGTTGATACTTATACTTTAAATTTCGGCGGGAACATAACGCGCAATAGCTTCACCAATATCAACGTAAACGCCGGCGCGATAGAGGGCGGCGGGCTTGTGGGAGCGCATTCGAAGGGTGCCTACGCTGCTTTTGTAGGAGAGGACGAAGGCGAAACCAGCGGCTTGAGCGGCAACCGCGTGAACAAGGTTACGGTTAATACGAGCGATTACATCTCCGGCGGCGGCGTTTTCGGCGTGTATTCCAATACTGGTTATACTTACATTCAAAACGTGAGCCATAACGCGTTTGACAGCGTGACCGTAAACGCGGGCAGTTACATCCAGGGGGGCGGAATTATCGGCCTTCGCACGGAC
>JAIROA010000013.1 GCA_031257775.1 Synergistaceae bacterium | reverse complement strand
TTAAGGAAGCGCTGATTAATTCGCCTAAACGACATTTCAACGTTTAAGAGCCCAGGCGTTGCAAGGGTTTAAATCTTCACCCTTTAGGCCCCTGACGATAAATCAGCCCTTCCTTAATTATCCACCGGGAGATAACGGAGGAGTATTTCCTGGAGCTGAGAGACTAAGATCGGCTTTGGCAGAAAACCGTTCATCCCTGCCTGTATGAACTGCGTCTGAGCTTCCGGCACGGCGTTGGCCGTGAGCGCTATTATGATTTCGCTCTCGTGGCGGCTTCCTAACGCCCTTATGGCCTTCGTCGTGTCTATGCCGTCCATGTCCGGCATCATATGATCCATGAATATGATGTCGTAGGCCGTCTCCTTTACCTTTTCAATCGCCTCCTGCCCGCTCTCCGCCGTCTCGACGTCTATGCCGTACTGACCTATCAGCCCCTTCGCGACGAGGAGGTTAAGCTCATTGTCGTCAACGATCAGAACCTTTGCGCCGCGCGACGTAAAGGCGCCGAGAACCGCGGCTGAGTCCTTCTTGAAACGTGTGCGCACGCGCTCGCGCCCGCCAAGGATATTGGCGAGCGTTATGATCACCACGGGCCTGTTTATGAAACTGAGCACTTCGTCGCCTTTTTCAAGAATTTCCTTGAGCAGGATAAAGCGAGGGCCGGCATCCATGAAACGCGACAGCGCTTCCCTGCCTGAGCGGTCGAAGAACACGTGCGTATAGCCGCCGCCCTCAAGCAAGCCCGCCGCGCTTTCGGCATCGCCGCATATATCGTGCCTGATCCCCATATCGCCCAGCATGTCCCCGAACGCGGACGCGTTGTGGCGGTTCGGCTCGTAGCATAGAACCCGCAACGTTTCAGTGCCATCGATTTCAGCTATCGCGCCGCCCCGGGCCGCGTCGCATTTCACGAAAAACGAGAATGTCGTCCCTTCCCCATAGACGCTTTCGACGTTCAACGCGCCGCCCATCATCTCGACCAGCCGCTTCGTTATCGCAAGCCCGAGGCCTGTCCCCACTATCTGCCTGTTTTTGCGCGTGTCGAGCTGATGGAAGACGCCGAACAGTTTCCCGATGTCCTCCTTTTTTATTCCGATCCCCGTGTCCCTCACGGAAAAATGAAGCTCGATCCCCGCGTCCGTCTGGCGGTGCCACGCGCTCAGGCAGATGCCCCCCTTCTTCGTGAACTTAACGGCATTGCTCAGTATATTTATCAGCGCCTGCTTCATCCTGAGTTCGTCGCCCTCTATGACCTGTGGTATCTTGGGCGATATCCTGGTCGTGAACGCTATGCCGGCATCGCTCGACTTGATGCCGATCATGTTCACCGCGTCGTTGATGAACGACGGGAATTCGAACGGCATGGACACGATCTCCATTTTCTTGGCATCGATCTTCGAAAAATCGAGAATATCATTCACTATTTCCAAAAGCGACATCGAGGCGGCCCATATCGACTTTGCCCTCTCGGACTGTTCGGGATCGAGACCGTTCGCGAGCATGAGTTCCGTCATTCCTATTATGGCGTTCATCGGGGTACGTATCTCGTGGCTCACGTTCGCCAAAAAACCGCTCTTCACTTTAGCCGCCGATTCCGCCTCGTTCTTGGCGTTCATGATGGGCGTTATGTCCAGCCACTCGAAAAACCGGGAAATTTTGTTCCTGCCCATTACCGACGAGCGCAGGACGAACCAGTACGGAGTGCCCCCCACATTTACCTCGAAATTTTTCTCGACGTAGCCCTCATGCTCCATCACGTCCTGAAATATCATCTTCATGTCCCCGGTCGGGAAGAGGTCAAGAAGCGGGCGCTGCTGCGCGTACTGGCGGTCGGAAATGCCAAGCCACTTCGCGAGGGAGACGCTGATGTAGTCCACGGACGCGCCCTCGTTCGAGATGACCATATAGTTAGGCGTCGTCTCCATGATGATCTCGAACGTCCGGCTCGACTCGCTGAGCGCTTCGAGCTTCGTCGCGTTCGAAAAGCTGATCCAGAATAGCATGGCGCTTACCACGTCGTAGCAGAGAACGAGGCCAAGCCGCATTCCCCCCCCTTGCCCAAGCACGTTTCCTCCTCCTATGTAGGCGACCAGTAACACCATCGCGTTGCATAAAAACGTGTAGATCAGGAGGCCATTGTAATTGAGATACGCCATGCCTATCACCGCTCCGCCTAAAAGGAAGATGAAGTATGACGCATCCCCTCCGTAGCGGAGGGCGACAGCCGTCTCGGCCATAGCGAGCAGGAACGGGATCAGCCAGGAAAAGGTTTCCATCTCCTCTATGTCTATCCTGTTCACGAACAGCACAATGCAGATCATCAGAAGATACGCCACGGCCTTGCTCATGTCGCCGAAGAAGGCGGATATGAGCGCGTAAAGCAGGAGGAAGGCGACCGCCAGCCTCTCGGCGCGGCGCTTGTCCTCATTTTGCCCCAGCCCGGCTGCCATGACTTCCTATCCCGCGGCTTTGCCGGCGGCGTGATCGCAGCCGGAGACGGACAGCTCCGCGCCATCCGGGCAGACAAAGTCAACGGCGTAGGGCATTATCTCGAAATCTATGGAGTTATCGTAAAAAATCTCGCCGTCTATGCAGACGCACATAATTTCGCCTGACGACACTGAAAGGGATCTGCCCGTGAAGTGGGAGATATAAGCGCCCCATTTCTCGTAAGAGCCCCGTATGAAGTCGTATGCCATCCTCAGAAGCTGAAGGCGAGGGACGTGCCTTATAAGATACAGGTCAAGCAGGCCGTCGTCCGGGCTGGCGTCACGGATGGTGCTCATCTTGTATCCGTAACAGGGGCCGTTCGCCACGTACAAGCTCACATAGCCGCCGTCCAGGTCTTTTCCGTCAAGCGTTATTTTATAGTTCTGAATAGAATCCAGCCTGTAGTAATCGTACAGGACGGTGCCGTAGCCGCACAGATCCCTCGCGAAGCCGCCGGTTTTCTCGATGAATCTGTCCGCGTCGCGGAAAGCATATGACTCGACGCCAAGAAGGCCGAACGATATCCCGTAATTGTATCCGCACCGTATCGCGTCGATAGGCAGCACGCCGGCAAAAACCAGATTCCGAAGCGACCGGAACATATAGGATTTATCGCCGCCGAAGCAGTTCAGGAAAGCGTTTCTACG
>JAIROA010000010.1 GCA_031257775.1 Synergistaceae bacterium | reverse complement strand
TTAAGGAAGCGCTGATTAATTCGCCTAAACGACATTTCAACGTTTAAGAGCCCAGGCGTTGCAAGGGTTTAAATCTTCACCCTTTAGGCCCCTGACGATAAATCAGCCCTTCCTTAATTGCCCGGTTTTTTCGGATTCCGTAAAATCCTGGCGAGCCTGTCAGCCCTTCTCGTCATCAGCCCGTGCATCCTCCTATAGGCATCGCCGAGAAGATATCTGTTCCGCCTGAGCCAGCCGAGGGCCATTGTAACATGCTCCATGGCTGTTTGGGGCGATTTGAACCTGTGTTCCTCAAGTTTCGCCAGTTCTTCAAGAAGCATATACAAAACAGCGCCGGATGCCGGGCGCTCGCCGCCCCTTATAGCGTCGAGCGCCAAAAGGAAAGCGTCCCGCGCCGACTCATGATCCATCGCTTTTTTGGCCATGAGCCCCTTTCTCACGCATGCCTCTATCTTTGCCCGCGGCATATCTTTGGCCATGTCCCATAGCATTCCGGCGCGGTCAGCGTTTCCCTTCGCCATCCATATGTCCCCGGCCCTCACCAGATCCGCGCCGTCGCGCGACGAGCCTTCCAGCAGCCCGGCAATGTGGCAGTAAAGCGCCGCAAGGGAGACAATGTCCAGCTCGTTGTGGTAGAACACGCCCGCAAGGCGGCTTGCGTCCCTCGTCTGGAGGTAACGCATGTACATTTCCGGTATGAGATGCCCCGGTATATCTTCCCCGCTCCGGCCCACGCCAAGCACATGCCTTTCCATGCTCCCGAGGGAGCATGATTCCAGCCTCCCCTTATAAAACCTCCGGGCGTGATGCAGAAGGTCTATATGCGGCAGTCCGTCCCAGGAGGCCCTGCTCCGCGCAAGCACGTGCCTCGTGCGGAGCAGCGGTATGTCGAACGAGCTGCCATTGTACGTGACGAGGCACGCGTCCTCCGGTATGGCGGAATCGATGGCTTTAAGCCAGCGTGACTCTTTTGACGGGCCTTCAAGAAAGAATTGAACCACTTTGAAATCAATGCCGGACGAGAAGCCTATGCCGCACAAAAAAGCGTATGTCCCGGTACCTCCGGCAAGCCCCGTAGTCTCGAGATCGAGAAAGACGACGCTGCCCCTGGCCCCGAAAGCCTCCATGACGCGCATCTCCTCCGGGCGGGCCAGGGCATTCCGGCCGTGCGGCGTCCCTATCCCGCGGACGCTTTCAACACGGTATACGCCGTCATCGGCCCACGACCCGCCGGGCAAGCCTCGCACCGGCATAGGAGGCTTGACGCGGGCTGCCCGAGCCTCGCTTTCGTCAAAAAATCTGTCGAACTTCCCCATAAAGCCACTTCCCGTGCTCTGCAAATGTGCTCTGCAAATATGTTGATTTTATCACCTGTGCGCAAAACGCGTCATCGCCCGCGCCGTACATAGGCTATCACTTCAATCGAATCATAGCGCATTTGACCGAGAATCGGAATTATATGGCGGAATATTTCTCACAGTACAACCCGCCAACTGTTACAATATGTTCAGGAGGTGACGGGCATGGACAATGAGTTCGCTCCCCAGATACGCTACGTAGTTCAGGCGTACATCGACGCGAAAGACGACAGGGGCAGAACGCTCAACGGGACGATCGTTTCGCTTGTGACGCGGCGCGCCGTCACGCACACGAGCGTTATTTTCGGGCACATGGAAACGGACAAATCAATGAACTGGAGGGATCTGCTTCCGCTTCACGAGGAAGCGCGGAAGGACGCAAGCAGGGATCCGCTTTTCCTCCACTACGAGGACGGGCTTTACAAATTTCTTGAAATGAGCCTCCTTCTCACGAATGTGGCGAAGAACCTGAACACAAAGCCGGCGGAACAGGCCATAAGCAGGTTCTGCCTCGACGACCTCAAGCTGAAGGCCGTCTGCTTCGTGAGCTTCTCGACGGCAAGCGACGACGACATCGCCATATTCAGCAAGGATGAGCCGCCCTCGGATCAGTCCGGCGGGGACGCCGCGCAAGAGGGCGAGCCTGAAGCCGGAACGGCGGCGCCGGACACAGGCAATGAGCAATCAGGCGAGAACAGGGAGCTGTTCGTCCGCTGCGACCCCATACTCGACCCTGTGGGCGGAATCGCGATGAACACGCTCCTTGTCGGGGACAGCATATACGGCAAGCTCGCCTCGGACTCCATAATTTACAAGCTATTGGCTAAGAATGATCCGCGCTTTGACGGTATCGTAACCGCTAAAGTTTCAGGTATCGCTATGAATGATCTTGGAACCGCAACTGTCAGCCTGACGCTTTCCGACGGAGTCGCGGGCATCATGAAGCTCTCAGGGAAGGTCCGCGTGAAAGCGGCAATGGAAACGGAATACGAGCGGCAGGGCGCGAACAGGATGGGCTTTTTCCCCAGCGGCATGTCGCCTCTCGCAATGCCGCCGGAATTTATGTTTGCCGCGGCCGGGGTCATCGTCGTAATTGCGGCACTGGTGGTCTTATATTATATTTTCACGTTTTAGGAAGCGGAGACATCGGGATGGACGATATCAGGCGGAATGTCAGCTATAACCTGACAAAGGGCTTCATAAACGGGCGCGAGAAGAATTCATCGCCGGTATACGGCGTTTTCCTCGGCGTGTCCTCGAAGATGACCCTGCATCTGCTGATGGCGCGCTTTGCTGCCGAGCCTATCGAAACGGAAATCTCGCGGAGCGAATTGCTCGCCCTGCTGAACGCCCCGAGAGCGCGGGAGGAAAATGACGGCGGCGGCGAAGAGCGCGGCGGCCCGCTCCTTACATATGAGGAACGCCTGAAACACTATATAGAATCGAACCGCATCCTCCTGAGCGAGAACGGATCGCTCGACGCGAAGGCTATAGAGAGAAACATAACGTATTTCTGTTCCAGCGAACTCGAAATCAGCGCCGTTTCATTCGTCGATGTCATAAATGACCCTGACTCCGCATCAGCCCTGCTCGATGCCTGCGGCACCGGCAAAGGGAACAAGGGCTGGGCGGAAGACGAGGACGGCGACAGCCGGAAAGACGGATCTGACAAAAAACCGGACGAAATCTTCATCGAGTGCGCCGCGGTGATAGACCCCGTCGCCGGCTCTCCCGTTTCGAAACTCGTCATAGGGCAGGAAGTCTGCTGCCGCCTGCCCGAAACATCCCCATTTTATAAAATCTGCCGCACAAGCCTGCCGGGTTTTGACGGAATCGTGAACGGCAGCGTCACCGGAACCAAGATAAACGAGTTTGGCAATGCCGTCGTGGCGGTTAGCCTTGCGGAGGGCATCTCAGGGACGATGAAGGTTCAGGGGAACGTCTGGATCAAAATCGCCAAAACCGCCCCCCCGGATCAAGCCAATTCCGCGAATTACGAAATCGCGCGCGACATAGCGCTAGGCACAGTGGGCGCGGCGCTGCTTCTGCTGGCCATAGTCATGCTCTTCCGCTTCATGAACTGACCGCTGAACAAAACAATATATAATTCATAACAGACAAAGGCGCCTCCAGGCGCGGCAGAGCGCGTGCCCGGAGGTGCCTCGAGTTTTTCACGCTATCGTTATTTCCTTGTCGAGGTAAACGGACTGAACGGACTGGATTAGCTCGACGCCATCCTTGAATGGCTTCTGGAACGCCTTGCGCCCAAGGATCAGCCCGCTTCCGCCGGCGCGCTTGTTGACGACCGCGGTGTAAACGGCGTCCGCCAGGTCATTCTTGCCGGAGGCGCCGCCTGAGTTTATGAGCCCTGCCCTTCCGGCGTAGCAGTTCAGCAGCTGGTAGCGGGTAAGGTCTATCGGGTGATCCGCGCATAACGTCCCGTCGTAGACGCGAGGCGAGGTCTTGCCGAACTTGAGCGCCTCGTATCCCCCGTTGTTCTCCGGGAGCTTCTGTTTGATTATGTCAGCCTGAATGGTCACGCCGATGTGGTTTGCCTGACCGGTGAGATCAGCCGAGACGTGGTAGTCCTTCTCAGGCGTTTTGAAGGCGTCGTTGCGGAGGTAGCACCATAGAATAGTGGCCATGCCTAACTCGTGCGCGTGTTCGAAAGCCCTGCTTATTTCCTGTATCTGGCGGCCTGATTCTTCGCTTCCGAAATATATCGTGGCCCCAACCGCCACGGCGCCCATCTCCCATGCCTGCTCGACGGACGCGAAAAGTATCTGATCCGCCTTGTTCGGGTAAGTCAGAAGCTCGTTGTGGTTGATCTTGAGGACGAACGGGATCTTGTGAGCGTATTTGCGTGACACGAGGCCAAGCACGCCCAGAGTGCTGGCGACCGCGTTGCACCCCGCCTCTATCCCCAGCTTCACGATGTTTTCGGGGTCAAAGTACATCGGGTTCGGCCCGAAGCTAGCCGCCGCGGAATGCTCTATCCCCTGGTCGACGGGAAGTATCGAGATGTACCCCGTCCCGCCGAGCCTTCCCGTTCCATAGAGCGCGGCAAGGGATCCAAGCACGCGGGGCGATCTGTCGCTGTTTACCCACACCCTGTCAATAAAATCCGGCCCGGGCAGATGCAGCGTTTCCCGGCTGACCGCGCATTTGTGGTTAAGAAGGCTTTCGGCACGATTTCCCAATAGTTCAGTGATTTTTGACATTTTCTTTCCCCCTTGTGGTAGAAAAATACTCCATCATATTAAATAAAGACGGGACTATCCGCAACAGTCTTTTGTGAAATTTGATGAAGAGCCCTGGAGAAGTTATAACGTTTATGTGCCGCAAGGCATGACATTACAGGCGGTTTGGAATAAAATCAGCATGATATATTTTTACGTAAATGAGGCGCTGAATGAGCGTCCTTGAAATCTTAAAAGGCAGGTATTTATAATGTCAAGAAATTCAAAAACGTTCAATTTTGTCCTTACAGGCCTGTTCATAGCCTTAATTTATGTCGTGACGGCTTATTTCCCTCGCATTCCTACCGCCAGGGGATATATACATATAGGCGATGCTGTGATCTACCTTGCTGCCTCCATGCTGCCCGAGCCATTTTCAGCCGCGGCGGCCGGAGTGGGAGGGATGCTGGCCGATTTGCTGACGGGCTACGCTATATGGGCACCGTACACGCTTGTGATAAAAGCGCTCCTGACGCTGGCTTTTACCTCGAAAAAAGGCGCCTTGCTATGCCGCAGGAATATCCTCGCCACAATAATAGCGTTTCCGATAACGATCGGCGGATATTACGTG
>JAIROA010000008.1 GCA_031257775.1 Synergistaceae bacterium | reverse complement strand
GAGCTTTCGCTGAACGACCGAGACAGCGTAATCTGCCTGATGCTGCTGGGCAAGTAGCGCCGGTCAGGCACATTCTGAACGACGAAGAAGAAGCGCTTTGCCCCGACGCGCTTCTTCTTCTTTTTTTGCGTTTTCGTATTAGCCGGCGCCCCCCCAGTCTTCTATCATAAATCAGCGTCAAAAAAGCCGCTCGCAGGCGTTGGCTTAAAATAAATGCGGCCCGTCTGCACCGCGCCCTTAGCGGCTGCTTGAGGCAACGCGGCGGTCATTTTGTGATATAGTAGCGATATAAAAGGCCATGCATAGAGGGGCGAGCGAAGAGGATGGCGCAAAAAAGGGGGAGACGCTCCGCGTTTTCCGTTTCATCGAGTCTCAAAGGGCGTCGCGGCGCGCGGATTTAGCCGGGCCCCGGATCACTGTTTGGGCGGGATTATCTTGCAAATGAAAGATGCCAACGTAATTCTGGGCGTCCACGCCGATGCCACGCTCGAAGAGATCAAGCGCGCGTACACGATGCGGGTCCGCATCGTGCATCCGGATCGTTTTGAGCAGGGATCGTCGGACTGGCAGATCGCGAACGACATGCTTCGCGACCTCAATCAGGCATATGAATGGCTGAGGAAGTTCAGGACCGTGCAGGAGCAAATAGAGCGCGTGAGCGACAGAGGCAGAAGGAGAGCCCACGTGCCGGATTTTCAGGAAGATTCCTCGTCATACGAGCATTATTCCGACTCTTACGAGGGAAAGCATGACGCCGAGGAAGAGGGCAAAGACCGGCAGCAAAGGCAGGGCGGCGCCATTCCTGAAAGCGGATGGACCATGCATGGGGAATATTTCGACAAAATGAGGGAGCGCTATCACCAGACGATCCGCGCCAAAAGGAAAGAGAACGCAAGCCGCGAACGCCGGAAGAGCATAATGACGGCGGCGGCCCTGTCGCTTTTGGCCGCCGTCTGTGCCGCGTTTATTTATTGGTTTTAAGGAACCGCTGATTAAATAACCTTTGGCTGCAATGGGCATCTTCGCCCGCTCGCCTTTACGCTCACTTCGCGTTCATTTCCTCTTCCGTCATATTCGTATAGGATGGCTTCCTCGGCTGCCTCTGGTACGGAGGCTGCTCCGGGTCTCCCTGAAGCGTGACGACCTCTATTCTGCCATTCCTGTTCACGAGGAGCATCACGCGGTTTCCCCGCACGAGCCTCGAATCGATGATTTCGACGATATCGCCCGCTACGGGGATTCCGTTCATCTCAAGTATGACATCTCCAGCCCTCAGGCCTGTCCGGCCCGCGAGCCCGTCGGGGATGACGGCGATGATCCTGCTGCCCTCCATGAGCATGTCGGCTTTCGGGAAATCAGGCTTAATTTCCGGGAAGAGGCCTGAAACCCTCATGAGAAAGTATCTGTCAAGGCCCTCGACTGCCGCTTTCAGGTCATACAGGTCATACAGCTTTTCCTTTTCGAACCTCTCCGCCTTCCCGAACGAAGCCACGTCCTTCGTATCATAGACATGCTCCCACTCCGTCTTCGGGCTCGAAACGAAGAACGCGTCCGTGATGGCCTCCAATCCGTCGGGAGACGGGATCACGCTCCACGTCTTGCGGAACACGGGGTTTTTAAACACCCACGGGTCACGGTATACGGCGCTTTCGAAAAGATCCGACGCCTTCTTTTCGAACACGAGGCGATACGGGTCGGATACCGTCATCCTGAAGCCCTGAATAGCCATGGACTGGACAATGTAGCCCAGCACGCCGTCGCGATCAGGCGTGCGGAGGGCGATGGACTTTGGGACCGCTTCGGAGCGGCTGACGCTCAGTAATAAAAACATGAACGTTATGAATGAGATAGCGTCGTTTTTTTTCATAAATGTCTTTGCCTCCGCTTTTCCTTAACATGACGAATTACCAGTATTATGCCATCCGCCGCGCCTCTGTCAAGATCGGCCGGTAAAATCCGGCTGGCTGTTAAGGAAGCGCTGATTAATTCGCCTAAACGACATTTCAACGTTTAAGAGCCCAGGCGTTGCAAGGGTTTAAATCTTCACCCTTTAGGCCCCTGACGATAAATCAGCCTTTCCTTAAAATTAATTACAATTGGGCCTGTTCTGAAATTTATATTGGTAGTAATATCCCCTTTGTGGAAGAACTGATTGATTGGAGTGGTTAAGTGTATTCCTTCGATGTAAAAAACGAAACCGTATTGGCGATCATCCGAAGGCTTTCGCCTTTCCTGCACGGTAAAAACGACGCTCTCCTGCGCGTACTCGTATGCGCTTTTTCAGGCGGGCACCTCCTGCTGGAGGATCTCCCGGGGCTTGGCAAGACCACGATGGCAATAGCCGCTGCCCGCGTCCTTGGGCTCAGGTTCGGGCGCGTTCAATGCACGAACGACCTTCTGCCGACGGACGTGACCGGGCTTAACATCTTCAAGGCCGAGAAGGGGGCGTTCCAGTTCCACCCCGGGCCGATATTCAACAATCTCGTCCTCGTCGACGAAATAAACAGGGCGACGCCGAAGACGCAAAGCGCGCTGCTCGAAGCCATGGGGGAGGAACAGGTCACCATAGACGGAAGCACTTACCGCCTTGCCATGCCCTTCATGGTAATCGCCACGCAGAACCCGATTGAGCACTCGGGAACGTTCCCCCTGCCTGAGTCTCAGATGGACAGGTTCATGATGAGGGTCTCGATCGGCTACCCGGACAGAGATTCCGAGATCAACATACTCAAGGCTGGAAGCCAGAGGGAATCCATAGACGGCATCGTGCCGGTCCTGTCCCCCGAGGCCGTCATCTCCTTAAGGAAAGCCATAGAGCTGGAGACCGCCGTGTCCGATAAAATCCTCGATTACATAATGACGATAACCGAGATGACGAGGAATCACCCGCAGATAACTGCCGGGATCTCCACGCGGGGCGCGATGGTCCTTCTAAGCTGCGCCAGATGCGCCGCGTGGATGCAGGGAAGGGCGTTCGTCATACCGGAGGACGTGAAGGCTTTTGCCCCGGAGATACTTGCGCACAGGATGCAGATGCGTGGCGCGGCGAGATCCGGCAGCTCTCCCGAGGCTCTGGAAGCCCTCTCATCCATCCTGAGCGAGGCGCCGGCGCTGGGGTGAGGCCGATGAAACGAAAAAACTCAGTCCGGTTTGCCGTTCACCGTTCCGGCAAAATCTACATACTGATCGCGATAGTGCTTGGAATTCTTGCCCTAAACGGCGGGAACAACTTTCACTATCTTGCCGCCGCCTCCGTCCTGGGCTACATGGCCGCCTCAGGCGAAGCAGGCAAGCTCAATATAAAGGGCGCGGCCCTGGCACTCTCCTTTCCTGATGAAATTTACGCCGATACGCCCTTTGCCGTAAAGATAGAGATCAGAAATTCAAAACGATTCTCTTCCATATCGCTTCTCGACGTGACGCTCTGCGGGGCATCCGCATTCTTCCCGCTCATCCTCCCGGGCGGGAAAAAAACGGCGATGCTGGAGCTTATCGTCCCCAGCCGGGGCATGAACGAGATAGAAGGGGTGACGTTATCGTCCGTATACCCGTTCTGCCTCTTTACGTGCAGCACATTCGTCCCCTATCCGGCAATGCTCACGGCCTTCCCGAAACCGGTCATCGCGGGGGACGTCATAAGGCTCGCTAGCCTGATGGACGAAGACGAGATGGAGAACCAAGCCATTTCCCTGAAAGGCCGGAGCGAGCTGCTGGCCGACTCCGATCTGGTCGGCGTCCGGCCTTACGCGGAAGGTGACCCCATGAAGCTCATACACTGGAAGTCAAGCGCCAGGACAGGAACGCTCAAGTCGCGCCTCTATGACTCCTCCGGGGGCGGAAAGATTATAGACCTCGACAAGCTGGCTGAGGGAGACAGGGAAAGGGGCCTCTCATACGCCAGCGGCGAGATAATGGAGTCCATCAGGACCGGGGAAGCGATAGGCCTGCTGGATCGCGGGAAGCTTCACGCCGTCTCTATGGCAAAGCCTGACAAGCTGTCCATGCTGACGGCGCTCGCCTTCTATGAATGACGCCGCCCCGCGCCGGAACTCGGTGCGCGTTGACGCGCTGCTCGGCGCGAACACCGCCGCCTGCATCCTGATCTCCGTCCTTGCCTGTTCCAGCACCGTGGCGCCGTCCCGCATCGGCATGTTCATGGCCCTCTTCGTTTTGGCGTCCGCGCTCGACGTATTCAGGCTGAGGCGCCCGCCGCGGCTCGTCATCAATATAATTTCCGTAGGGCTTCTCATCTGGGCCGTAAGATCCCTGCGCTACAGGGATGTGGACAACGTGATAACGACGTTCACCGGCGCGATCGTCCTGCTCCTGGGAATCAAGCTGTTCGAGGAAAAGAGCGGGAGGAATTACGTGCAGATCCTGGGCCTTTCCCTCCTGGCCCTTTTGGGCGCGGCGGTAGTGGCCTACGACGAGAGCATGATTTATTATTATTTCCTTCTGAGCCTGCTGTCCGGCATCGAGTTCGTGCTTATCTCATGGCATGAGAGGCAGCCCCGCGCCGTCCTCCCGGCGCGCGCCGCGCTTCGCGCGATGGGCGGCGGCGTCGCGATATGGGCGGCAATGCTCCCGATATGCCTGGCATTCTTTTTTCTCGCGCCGAGGCCGCAGGCGATGACGCAGCTCAGTCAGGCAGGCGGGGACTCTACATTCTCGGGTTTCAGCGATCATGTAACGCTTGGCTCAGTCAAGGAGATACAGTTGAGCGACAAAATCGCGTATCGGGCCGAAACGCAGATGATTCAGCCTGACATGCTCTACTGGAGGGGCATGACGCTCGAAGCCTTTAACGGACTCACTTGGCGCCAGATACAGAGGAACGTATACCGTGGCCCGTTCAGGCCGGATGGCGCCGCAGTGACGCAGAAGATACTCATGGAGCCGGGACATCACAGGGTTTATTTCGCTCTGGACAAACCGCTGCGCGTAGAGAGCGAAAATGTGTTCATGATAGGCGACGGGAATTTCCTCAACACTAACTCACGGGGCTCGGGGCGATTGGACTACACGGCGATCTCGATCGTTTCCCCGTCGATGACGCCGCTAAACCCCGACATAAACAGGCGCGTTTACCTGGGCCTGCCGGAAGGATTCATGCCGGATATTGAAAAAATCGCCGCGGGAATTACTTACGGGAAAAGCGACAGGGAAAAAGCCGACGCAATAATGGCGTATCTCGCCCCGCCTGCCTTTGCGTACTCCCTGGACGACCTGCCGGTTTCTGAAAACCCTCTAGCTGAATTCATATTCTCCTCACGCAAAGGCAACTGCGAATTCTTCGCGACCGCGATGGCCGTGATGCTCAGGTTTGCCGGAGTCCCAAGCCGCCTCGTCGCCGGATATATGGGAGGGGAGTACAACGCGTCGGGCGGTTATTACATTGTCAGCCAGGCGGACGCGCACGTATGGGTGGAAGCGTGGAACGGCGAGTCGCAATCGTGGGAACGGCATGACCCGACGCCTTCCGCGGCTTCAGGCGGCCGAGTGGCGGCGGCAAAATATAACTTCATGTCGTTTTACATCGACGCCATAAATTTCCGGGTGTCAAGACTGTTCCTGGACTACGACGGCGAGTCAAGGTGGGAAGCCATTGACGGTTTCCGCCGGGCTTTAGGAAATTCCGGCAGCTTCCTCATGGAAAACAAGGGAGAAATTTTCCTGTCTTTAGGGAAGATCGCGGCGTTTTTCGCCTCGGCTCTGGCCGCTTTTTTCCTATTCGCTGCGGCGAAAAAGCTGAGGCATGGCACGAAAAACAGCGAAATGGCGCTCCTCGATGATTTTTTAAGGATAATGAAGCGCAAGGGGTACGGGAAAAAAACCTGCGACGGGCTTGAGGAATTCGTGTCGTCCATCGAAAGCGGCAATCTCGTCCTGCTCAGCGCCGGAAAACCGGAAGAGCGGCGTGAGCGGGACGAGATTGCCGCTTTGGCCCGCGCTTTCGTCCTGCGTTTCGAGGAGTTTTATTTCCGCGATGTCTCCATCGACCGGGACTCCGAAACCGAGCTCCGCTCGATGCTCGAAAAAATAAAAAAATACGCATGAGAGGTTTCAGGGCAATCCGATGAATGAGAGCAGCATAAATGATCCGCAAAACGGCATACGGCTGATGGATAATCGCGATTATCCCGCGGTGCGCGATCTGTGGGCGGGAACGACGGGCATGGGGCTTAACGAGGTTGACGACTCGCCTGACGGCATCAGGCGCTATCTTGAGCGCAACCCCCGCACCTGTTTCGTCTGCGAGGACGGCGGCTCGGTCGTAGGCGCGATACTCGCGGGACACGACGGGCGGCGCGGATTCATCTACCACGCATGCGTTGCCGAGACTCACCGAAAGCGGGGCATAGGGCGCGGCTTGGCCGACGCCGCGATGAACGCGCTCAAAGCGGAGGGCATCAGCAAAACCGCGCTCGTGGTTTTCGGGCGAAACAGGCAGGGCAACGCCTTTTGGGAACGGCTCGGCTTTGAGCTTCGGACCGACCTGAACTACCGCAACAAGGCGATCGTCCCTTTGAAACGCGTTGACACGTAAGGAGAAGGCAAATGGATAACCTTGAGCCGCATATTACGCGGAGAGAGCCAGAAAAGGCAGAGCGCAGCTACATTTGGCACGCCGCCATAGGCTTGCAGCAGGTCGACGGGCCTGAACCGTCCGGCTGCCTCGTGGAGACAGCGAATCAGAACATCAACCGGTATTCCAAAGCCATATCCGAAAGACCGTACCACTGCTGGAGCATGGTTATTTTGAACATCAGCACCGCGTCATATGGTAGCCTGCCGCCTTTCGACAGAATAAACTAAAGACGTATTTTTATAGGTGACAGGCTATTTGACGCTCATACTTCGGGCCTACGGAAGACGGAGCCTCAAGGTTTTGCCTGCGGCATGAATCTGTCAACAACGGTTTGAGCGGCAACTGGAACAATCGCTGCCGCAGATGATCGATTTTCCGTTGCGTTTGTCCCGAATCATCTTCGCGATGATCGCCGAGACGATGCCGAATACCGCCATGCCAACCAAAATGGTGCCGATATTTTCAGCCAGAAAGACAAACATGTTTCCCCTCCTCTCGCAAAAACCTCACGCATTGATGCCAAAAGCGCCGCCGGTTTTTAACGGTTGGCCTTTTAGCTCGGGGCGCAGCAATAGGAACAAGAACCCGGCCAGCGACAGGAAACCCGCCACTGTGCCTATGCCGAAGTTGCCCGCCGAGAAGAACAAACCCAATTGATAAATGCACAGCGACACGACGTAGGCGATAACGCACTGATAAGCAATAGCTATAAAGAACCATCCCGCATTGTTCATTTCACGCTTGATGGCACCTATCGCGGCAAAACAGGGAGCGCACAGCAGATTGAACACCAGGAAGGAAAATGCAGCAAGGCCTGTAAAGGCGGCGGACAGTTCGCTCCAAACCTCAATGCCGTCCTCCGAAACCTCGGCGAAACCATAAAGGATGCCAAAAGTTCCCACCACGTTTTCTTTCGCGACCAATCCTGTGACAGCAGCGACCGCCGCCCGCCAGTTACCCCAGCCCAGAGGCGCGAAAAGAGGCGCTATCAGCGAACCCAAGCGCGCCAAAATGCTGTCGGACATATCCACCATGCCGAAAGAGCCATCGGCCCAGCCAAAACCGGACGTAAACCAGACGAGGATCGTGGCCAGCAGGATTATGGTCCCGGCCTTTTTGATGAACGACCAGCCGCGTTCCCACATACTACGAAGTATGTTTCCCGCCGTTGGCATGTGATAGGCCGGCAGTTCCATCACAAAGGGTGACACGTCGCCTGCGAAGAGTTTTGTCTTTTTTAAGATTATTCCAGAGCAGACTATGGCTGCCATGCCTACGAAATAGGAGCTGGGGGCTACCCACCAGGCACCGTTGAAGAGAGCGCCGGAGATCAGCGCAATGATGGGGAGTTTGGCACCGCAGGGAATAAAGGTTGTTGTGATGACCGTCATTCTGCGATCGCGCTCGCTTTCTATAGTTCTTGAGGCCATGATTCCCGGAACGCCGCATCCCGTTCCGATAAGTATAGGGATGAAGGATTTGCCCGAAAGCCCGAAGCGTCGAAATATCCTGTCCATGATAAAGGCAATCCGCGCCATATAACCGCACGACTCGAGAAAAGCCAGAAAGATGAAGAGGATCAGCATCTGCGGCACAAAGCCCAGCACAGCCCCAACACCGGCGATAATGCCGTCCAAGATCAATCCTTGCAGCCACTCGGCACAGTTGATCGCCTCCAAAAAACGACCGACAATCACCGGAACGCCCGGCACCCACACACCGAAATCGGCGGGGTCGGGTTCTTCCGCAGTCAAGGCAGTCTTGAAATCCGTAGCCGAGACAGACAAGGTTTCCTCTAAATTGCCTTCCTCATCGGTGACATCCAACTGTGCGGCAACAGGGGCGGCAGAGGCATCGGCGATAAAGGCGTCGACGACGGCTTCGTCAGGTTCTTCGGATTCCAGCGTTTCGGCAACCGCTTCCGCGTTAAGTCCGGCTTCCCGCGCCGCCGTCAGATATACCTCGACTTTGAGCCGCTCGATCTCAAAGTTTCCCGCGGCTTCCTCGTAAGCCGATCCGCCTGTCAGGTGCCAACCTTCTCCGAACACGCCATCGTTAGCCCAGTCGGTTACGAAGGTGCCGACTGTAGTCACCGAGACGAAATACACGATAAACATGACCAGCGCAAAGATGGGGAACGCCAGCCAGCGGTTGGTCACGATCCGGTCGATTTTATCGGAGGCGCTGAGGCTGCCCTTGTTTTTTATCTTCACGCAACCCTTGATGATGGACTCGATATAGGCGTAGCGTTCGGAGGTTACAATGCTCTCGCTGTCGTTATCGAACTCGGTCTCGCAGGACTTGATGCTGTCTTCGATATGTTGTACCTGCTCCTGACCGAGTTTCAGCTTGGCAATGATTTTTTCATCCCGCTCGAACAGTTTTATAGAGTACCAGCGCCGCCGCTCTTCCGACAGATCGTGCAGGGCCGCTTCCTCAATATGCGCCAGCGTATGTTCCACCGTGCCGGAAAAACCATGCCGCGGAATGGTTTTGACGTTCCCGGCAGTGTCGACGGCGGCCTTGGCGGCTTCCATGATGCCGGTGCCTTTGAGGGCCGAAATCTCTATCACCTGACAGCCGAGTTCCTTGGCAAGCTGGGATGTATTTATCTTATCGCCGTTCTTTTTGACGACATCCATCATATTGATGGCAAGGACCACGGGAATTCCGAGTTCAGTCAATTGGGTGGTGAGGAAAAGGTTCCGCTCCAGATTGGTGCCGTCAATGATGTTCAAAATCACGTCGGGGTGCTCGTCGATCAGATAATTGCGGGCGATCACCTCTTCCAGGGAATACGGGGAAAGCGAGTATATCCCGGGCAGGTCGGCCACAATCACGTCCCTGTTGCCCTTGAGCCTGCCCTCTTTTTTCTCCACCGTGACACCGGGCCAGTTTCCCACAAATTGATTCGATCCGGTCAACGCGTTGAACAGGGTCGTTTTACCGCTGTTCGGGTTCCCCGCAAGTGCGATTGTAATAGGCACTTAAATTCGCCTCCTTAGAAATTATAGAACCAATATTAATTTTCACTCACACAAGTTACACAGAAGCTCTTACTCGGCAGTGCTTCGGTTATCCACAATGATCCGTTCGGCGTCAGCCTTGCGCAGAGAAAGTTCATAACCTCTGATCGTGATCTCAACCGGATCTCCCAGTGGAGCTACCTTGCGGACTGTGACCTCCGCGCCTTTCGTGATTCCCATCTCCATGATGCGGCGCTTGACTGGCCCCACCCCTCCGATGTCCGTCACACGAACGGTATTACCGGGCCGGATTGTTTTGAGTGTTTGCATGTGTTTTTCTCCCTTCAAAAAATCATACTATGATTTCAGCGGCCATCTCTCGGCTGATTGCCACTCGTGAATCTTTTATATTCACGATAACATTGCCGCCAATTCGCGTGACAATAGTCACCTGAGTGCCGGGAATGAAACCGAGTGTTTCAAGAAACTGCCTAGCCTCTTCCTTGCCGCCGACTTTTTTGATCGAGTTTTTCTCTCCTATCTTTGCCATTGTTAAAGGCATCATATTCACCATCCATTCCTGACTGACTTTCGATCATATCTTCTTCACTCCGTCTCCACCGCGTCTCACGTTGTCATCACGATTTATGGGTAAATCCAGTGATTCGCTGGTAGGTAATCAGCGTTTAAGCCCTGTAGTTTGGAGAATCGAATTTATGCCGTCATTCGCCGTTCTCGCGACTATTCGCTCATCTCGAAAAGCCGTCCCGACGTCATGCGATATACCCTGGTTCCATAAGCCGCGAAATCCATATCATGCGTGACCGTCAGCACAGCCGTTCCCTTTTTGGCAATCGAATCAAAAATACGCATTATTTCTTCCGCGGTTTCCTGATCCAGATCACCGGTCGGCTCGTCGGCGATCAACAATCTTGGCGACGAAAGCAATGCCCTCGCGATCGCGACGCGGCGCAATTCGCCGCCTGAGAGGCTGGACGGATATTGCGCGGCAAGCGTCGCGATACCGACCTGTTCCAGCAAGGACATCGCGGCCCGAGCGGCGTCTCCGCCCCGGTTCGCGAGAACGTGGGGTATGAGCGTATTTTGCAGCACGGTGAAGTTTGGCAGAACGCCGTGTCCCTGCATGATGTAACCGAGCCGCGTGCTCCGTATCTCGGAGAGTTCGCGATCGCTCATGCCGCCGTATTCCCTCCCTTCGAAACAGACACTGCCGGAAGTGGGCGTCAGAAGCCCCGCCAAAATATTCAGCAGAGTGCTTTTCCCGCTCCCCGAACGGCCGACGATGCAGATAAATTCTCCTTCATCGACGGACAGCGAAACGTCATCGAGCGCCCAAAAAGGATTGC
>JAIROA010000084.1 GCA_031257775.1 Synergistaceae bacterium | reverse complement strand
TACGTCTTAAAATGCCCCTTGCCCGGGCTTCTTATTCTAATTCCAAATCAACTCATAACAGACGAGTTGATTTGAAAAAACCTCAACACTTCGTGTTGGGCGCAACATTACGTTGCGCTATGTAGTGTAGCGGCGTTCTTTTGTCAAGGCGCCATACAATATGGAGGATTCGCGTTATGCCTACAGAACCTGTAAAAAAACTGACGCCCGACAACGGGCGTTCCGGCAAGATCGATGAAAGGGCGCAGAAAAAGAAAACGCCGAAACGGGCCGCAAAAATTACCGAGACGGGCCTCCGCGACGCTCACCAGTCCATAATGGCAACAAGGCTCCGCACGGGCGACATGATCCCCATATGCGAGGCACTGGACGAAATAGGATATCATTCGCTTGAAATGTGGGGCGGGGCCACGTTCGACACGGCCATGCGTTTCCTGGACGAGGATCCCTGGGCGCGCCTCCGCGAAATAAGGCGCAGGGTCAAGAAGACGAAGCTGCAGATGCTGCTCAGGGGGCAGAACCTCGTCGGATACCGTCACTACGCGGACGACGTCGTGCGCGAGTTCGTAAAGAGGGCGATCGCGAACGGCATCGACATAGTGAGGATATTCGACGCGCTGAACGACCTCCGGAACATGCAGGTGGCGGCAGATCAGGTAAAGCGCGAGGGGGGGCACCTTCAGCTTGCCATCTCGTACACCATTTCCCCCGTTCACACATTGGAGCTTTTCGCGAAACAGGCCAGGGACATGGCTGACATGGGCGCGGACTCTATATGTATAAAGGACATGGCGGGCCTGATGTCGCCTGTCGCGGCCCGTTCGCTCGTGGAGGCGATCAAGGAAAAGACGGATCTGCCTATTCAGCTTCACAGCCACTACACGAGCGGCCTTGCCGCCATGTCTTACCTTGAAGGCATTGAGGCTGGGGCCGACATATGCGACTGCGCGATCTCGCCTTTCGCTATGGGCACGAGCCAGCCCGCCACCGAGTCCATGATAGCGGCGTTTGCCGGAGGCCCCTTCGATACCGGGCTGTCTCTCGGAAAGCTGCTGCCTGTGGCGGATCATTTCAACAAGCTGAAAGGAAAGTACAAAGACATAATAATGGGCGTTTCCGGAGTGGACATCAACATACTGCTGTATCAGGTGCCGGGAGGGATGTACTCGAACCTGCAAAGCCAGCTCAAAGAAGGGAACGCGCTCGGCAAGCTGAAAGACGTTCTGGAAGAAGTCCCGCGCGTCCGCGAGGAAATGGGCTATCCGCCGCTCGTGACGCCGACGAGCCAGATAGTCGGCACCCAGGCCGCGATGAACGTCTTAGTCGGCGAGCGCTGGAAGGTCATTCCTAAAGAGGTGCGGCAGTATTTCCTCGGATACTACGGCAAGACCCCTGCCCCAGTGAACAAGGAGATTCAGCAAAAAGCGACTGACGGGGAAACGCCGATAACATGCCGGCCAGGCGAAAAAATCCCGCCTGAGCTTGAAACGCTGCGCAAGGAAGCGGGGTGGGCCACGCAGCCGGAGGACGTCCTCTCATACGCGATGTTCCCTCAGGTGGCAAAGGAGTTCCTCCCAAGGAAATTCATGAGGGAGACCATGATCAATGTCGGAATAGACGAGCCTATTGCCGAAAACGCTTATCCCATCTGACTGTTCCGGATTATACTACCGATTTTAAATAAAACAACGCCAGCCGCCGTAGGTTCTTGCCTACGGCGGCTATTATTGTTCGTACTTTAATCTGGCGGCCTCTTGCAAATATATGGAATTGTGATATCTTTGTGTTGAGATGTGGTAGATGTTGTGTCAAAGTGGGGTATAGGGGGATATGTTTTGTCAAAGGGATTGTTCGGCCATCACGTCCATAAGCTTGACGCAAAAGGCAGGATCGTGCTGCCGGCCCGCTTCCGGGAGGAGCTAGGGCAGTTCGTGATGGCGACGATCGGCATAGAAAAGTGCGTATCAGTTTATCCGATGCCTCAGTGGGAGCTTCTTCTTGACAGCCTCTCCGAGAGGAAAAACGCATCGAGCAAAGAACGGACGCTCCGCAGGATGATCATGGCGTCCGCGCACGAGCTTGAAATAGACTCCGCTGGGCGGATCCTGCTGCCTCAGCTTCTGCGAGGCTTTGCGGGCATAAGCCAGGAAGTGTGCGTCAACGGGAACGACGACCGTCTTGAAATATGGGATCTCGCGAAGTGGAACGAGGATTGGGAGAAGGCGCTGCGTAGCTTGCCGGAAACGGCGGAGGAGATAGGGTGGCCGCTGTAGGGATTCATGTCCCGGTGATGACGAGGGAAATCATCGCCATTTACGGGCGTAGGGCAGATTCAGAAGCTGTCTTTATCGACGCGACGCTCGGTGCCGGGGGGCACGCCCTGGCGGTTCTCGAACGTTTCCCGCGCGCTTCTTTAATAGGCTTCGATCAGGACGAGCGGGCCAGGGAGCTTGCCGCGGAAAGGCTGTCCGCGCATAGCTCCAGGGTGCGGATCGTCCCGGAAAATTTCCGCGGGATCGCCCGCCTCGCGGAGGACGCGGATTGGAGGGGCGCAGACGGAATCCTGTTCGATCTCGGGGTTTCCAATATGCAGCTGACTGCCCCGGAAAGAGGATTTTCATTTAACGACGACGGCCCGCTCGACATGAGGATGAATCAGAGCGAGGGGACGGTGACAGCCGAAACGCTTCTTGCCACGAAAAGCGTTCTCGAACTGGCGGGAATATTCAGGGATTACGGAGAGGAGCGCCACGCTTACAGGATAGCGAAAGCCATCGTGGCGGCGCGGGACATGGGAGACGCCCCCACGACGACGGGCGGGCTGACGGCTCTCATACGCAGAACCCTTCCTGCGCCGGTGCAGAGGAAGATGGGCGCCCATCCGGCAAGGAGGGTCTTTCAGGCGCTAAGGATCGCGGTCAACTCGGAGCTGGAGGCGCTGGATGAGGGCTTAGACGGCGCTCTTGCCGTGACGGCGCATATGGGGGTCATAGCCGTCATCTCATATCACTCTCTTGAGGACCGCATCGTAAAGCGGCGCTTCCTTAAATGGTCAGAGGAAGGCTTTGGGAGGGCGGCGGCCAAACGCCCGCTTGTTCCGGCAGATGAGGAGACTGTATGCAACAGAAGTTCCAGGAGCGCTAAGCTCAGAGCTTTCATCAAAGGGGACACGACGATCCGCAGGAAAAAATATTAGGAGGCATGGACAAAATGAAAGCGCCCGCAGCAAGACATGAAAGGACCGGCTCCCAATCGACGATCTGCGTGATATGCCTCATCGGAGTGCTCATTTCGGCTATGTCTCTCGGAAGCCTGCGTCTGTACGGGCTTTACCTGGAACACAGGCTTGCCCACATAACGGCGCGTATCGAGGCTGTCAACAAGAGAAACGCCCTGCTTGAGGAGCGCTTCTCCTCCCTGCTTTCCCCGTCGAGAATCTACAACTATGCCAAACGGGAATTGAATATGGTGACGGCAAGCGACGTCCGTACGATACAGCTCCGCCAGGATGCGGCGGGAGAGGTCGCCGACGCGTCAAAAAACGGGCCCGGCGGCGCTCCGCATGGCCTTTCCAGCATTTTTATAGGAACGGCTAATGCCAAAGATTAGGGAGAGGGTACAAAGGGAATCGTGGCGGTCGAAAAGCGCGTGGGGCTGCGTCTTCATGGCCATAGGGCTTCTTGCCCTGCAGACCGTCCGAGTCCACGCTTTCCCTGACGAGAGGGTGCTGAGGCAGTCTCAGCGGCAGTACTGGGCTCAGGTTCCCATATCGACATCGAGGGGCGACATCAGGGACAGAAACGACGTCCCTCTCGCGATATCCGTCCCATCCGTAAGTTTTTTCATAGATCCCATGTTCTGGCAGCCGGCAAGCGCTGACGTCTTCGCGCCGTATTTCGGCACCCCTGTCGCCCAGAAATTCTCCAGGCGCCTCCCGGGGAGATTCCACTGGGTTTCAAGGAAAGTACAGATGGACTCGGCACAGCCGCTTATCGAAAAGGACATTCCGGGGCTCTTTACGATAACAGAGAGCGAGAGGAAGTACCCTCACGGCGAGCTGGCGTCCCACGTCATAGGTTTCTGCGATATTGACGGCTCAGGCCTGAGCGGGGTTGAGAGGGAGTGGAACAACATCCTTTTTTCCCCTCCTCAGACGCGTCTTTTCGTGAGGGACGCGAAGGGGAACCTTCTTGACCTCATCGGCAGCAACGCGGGGACGCTGCAGGTAGGCGCGGGCTCTATAAAGCTGACGCTTGACTCGAAAGTCCAGCAGATTGTCGAGTGGAGGCTCAGGGAGGGAGCAGTGGCCGTTCAGTGCAAATGGGGCGCGGGCGTGTGTGTGGATCCCCGGACGGGAGAAATAATCGCGAGGGCGAGCTATCCGTGGATGGATTTAAACGACAGGTCTAGCTTCGGCAACGCGGAAGCCCTCCGGAACAACGCCATAAGCCGTGTTTACGAGCCCGGGTCAACTTTCAAGCCCATAATACTGGGGATCGCAAAGGAGACTGGCCTAGCGCCGCAAAACGAGCGGTTTTCCTGCAACGGGCGCCTTGCGATCGCCGGCGGGATGATAAGGGACGTAAGCTCGCATGGGGTTCTGGATCAGGAAGGGCTCTTGATAAAATCCTGCAATACCGGGATGGCGACCATAGGGAACAGGCTCAACCCTCATCAGACTTACGGCATGCTGCGCCAGTTCGGGTTCGGGGTCAAGTCGGATATAGAGATCGCGGGGGAGGAAGAGGGGCTTTTGCGTTACCCAGGGGAATGGCTGGGGCTCGTGAAGGCAAACATAGCCATCGGCCAGGGACTTGCGGTGACGCCCCTTCAGCTGGCTATGGGCATAAGCGCTATCGCAAATGGAGGGGAGCTTTTAAAGCCTTACATCATTGCCGAGGTAAAAAACGCGACTGGCAAGGTAATCCATGAAGGGAAAAAAAGGATCCGCAATGCCGTGCTGAACCAAGCGACGTGCGCCTGGATAAGGGACGCGCTAGCTAAGACGGTAAACATCGGCAGCGGCAAAGTGGCCAGAGTCGAAGGCGTCGATCTGGCCGGGAAAACCGGAACGGCTCAGATAGCCATGGGGGGGGGGTATACGAAGGGCAGATATGTGAGCTCGTTCATCGGCTTCTGGCCGCATGACGACCCGAAATACGTGCTGCTCATCGTCCTTGGCGAGCCGAGCGGCAAACGCTACTACGGCGGCGAGATAGCAGCTCCTATTTTTAAGGCCGTAGTCGAGGACATGTCGAGGATGTCCATGCTCGCGTCGCTGAATTAAGGAAGCGCTGATTAATTCGCCTGAACGACATTTCGACGTTTAAGAGCCCAGGCGTTGCAGGGGTTTAAATCTTCACTCTTTAGGCCCATAACGATAAATCAGCCTTTCCTTAATGCCAATCCGCGGTTAGAATGTGTTTTTATGTTTTCCCTTTAGTTTTTTGATTTCAAATTGGCATTAAAGAAGACGCGATGAGAGGTGATCCTCCTGAAACTCAAGGAGCTTTTTAACGAACTTAGCGGGGAAAAATTCCTAAGCCTCCCCGGGTATCTATTAAAATCGGGCCAGGATGCGCCGGATGTCAATAAAATAGAGTACGACAGCAGGAAGCTGGGCGCAGGGAGAAACGGCATCATCTTCGCGTGCGTCAGGGGCGCAACGTCGGACGGGCACGATTTCGCTGACGAAGCGCGCCGCGCCGGTGTCTGCGCGCTCATGTGCGAGCACGCGCTGCCCGCGCTTTCGGACAGCCTTCCGATCATAATAGTCCCTAATGTCCGGGCTTCAATGGGCGAAGCGGCCGCCATCCTAAACGGGCGTCCTGCCGGGAAGCTCCTGATGATAGCGCTGACCGGCACGAACGGAAAGACCACGTCCGCGTATATTACGAGGTCGATCATGAGGGCGTCGGGAATGAAAACGGGGATGCTAGGGACTATCGTGAACGACGACGGACAGAGCGAGCTAGAGGCGCAGCGGACGACTCCCGAAGGGCCGGACATCCAGTGCTTGCTGGCTTCCATGATCCGTAACGGCGTTTCGTGCTGCGTGATGGAAGCGTCGTCACACGGGCTTCATCAGGGAAGGCTCAGAGGCTGCGAATTCGACCGCGCCGGCTTCAGCAATCTCACTCTGGAGCACCTTGAGTATCACGGCGACATGGAGAATTATTTCGCCGCGAAGCGTCTTCTTTTTACCGAATACATGCGAGGCGGGTGGGCGGCTTCCGTGAATGCCGACGACGAGTACGGCGCAAGGCTTCTGGCTGAGTTTCCGGAACATTCGAGAGGCTTTTCGCTTAAAAACCATGACGGGCGGTTTTACAGATGCCAGGTCATAAGGGAGGATATACGCGGGACGGACCTCGATATCATTTTTCCGGACAGCGGGCGCCTGAGTGTCCGCTCCCCGTTTATAGGTGCTCACAACGCCTCTAACGTTCTTGAGAGCGCCGCGATCGCCGATTCGCTTCATGTCCCGAGGGAAAAAATAGCGCTCGGGATTGAGAATACCGCACAGGTGCCGGGCAGGCTGGAGAGATTTGACATAGATGGGCTATCTGTCTTTGTGGATTTCGCTCATAGCCCTGACGGGCTGGAAAAAGTGCTTTCAACCTTATCGGGCCTGAAAAAAAAAGGCGAGCTCTGGATCGTCTGGGGGGCAGGAGGCGACAGGGCGCCGCAGAAAAGGCCTGTCGCGGGGGAAATAATGGCCCGCATCGCAGACCGCGTAGTCATAACGATGGACAACCCGAGGTCTGAAAACCCGGAAGACATAGCACATCAGGTCGAGGCCGGTGTGATATCCGGAGGACAGGCCGGACGGCACGAAATCATCTTGGACAGGCGCGAAGCAATCCGCTCGGCGCTCAGAAAGGCCCAGCCGGGCGACGTCGTCCTGATCGCCGGGAAGGGGCCGGAAAATTACATAGATTTCGGGGATCGCAAAATCCCCTTCAGCGATTACAGGACCGTCCTCGAATGGGCGCAAGAACGTCAAGTGCGTTAAAAAGGAGCTGAGGCGTATGCCCGACGGGAACGAAAGCGTGCTGCTCGCGAAGTCGCGCATGGCTGAAACGTCGCCCGCGATCATAGGCGTCTTTGGCGGTTTTGGCAGGGCGGCAGCCGCATCGCTTATTGAAGGCGCGCTCTCGCGCTCTTTTAAGGTATGTTCCGGCTTTATGGTTTTAGAAGATATAGCGGACTGCGCCCGGAAAATACTCGCGGCGCCATGTGATGCCACGGCACATGTCTGGGAAATGGAAAGCGCCTCGCAGTGCGCCGCCGCGGAGTTCGTGAAAAATTTTCCTGTCACTCACGCGGTGGTAACGGACGCGCCGGGAAAGGGGATGTCCGGTTTTTTGGGGATATCGGAGTCTGAGGCTTTGGTTTCCCTGTATTATAATAGCGATGCCGAGGCTATAGCGCCCGCGCTCGAGGGCATAAATAAAAATGGCGTTGGTTTCAGCGGCGGAATAAAAATAAAAGAAGCCAGGCAGGACATGGCCGGGTCATGCGAACCAGGGCTTTATGTCACGATCTCGATAGGCGGGGAAGAATATAGCTGTTACGCGAATTTATTTGGCAGGCAAAACGCGAGGAACATGTCATTCGCCCTTTCAGTCGCGCTTGATCTGGGCGTCTTTCCTGATGACATCCGTTACGGCATGGCGGAAGCGCTTCTGCCGCCCGGCATTGGAAACGTATATCGTGCCGCGGGCGGAGGTTTTATGATAGACGAGACCAGCTGTCCGTGCCCGGATTCCGTCTCGCATTCCATCAAGGATCTCATTGAGCTGGATGCTCCTTCAGATACCGTAAGGATCGCGATTTTAGGCGGCATGAGGTGCCTGGGCGGTGATTCCGGCCATTGGCACGATGTTGTCATGAGCAGGGCTTGCCTTCTGGACAGCGTTTACCTGATTGGCGAGGAGTGGGACGGGGCCGTCACCGGGCAGCCGTCCCTGCGCGGCAAGTGGGCAAGCACGGACGGTTTTTTGCGGGATTTAGACATGTCTGTGATGAACGGCGCGGTGACGCTCGTGAACGATTCCGGTTTTTACGATATGGCTAAAATCGTTCAAGCCGCTTGCCCGTCTTGGAGCGGCAGGCCATGAGCTTCAAGATTCTATGCTTTGCCCTTGCGCTCTTCTCTGCCGCGCTTTACGCTCAGGGCATGCTTATCCGCCTGGCGGCGCGCTTCGGAATCGGCCAGGCCATAAAAGAATACGGCCCGGAGGCCCACTTTAAAAAAGCAGGGACACCCGGCATGGGAGGCCTCGTCGCTTTAGCGCTCGTGCCGTTCCTTCTGGCCTTCTCGCGCGCTATCGGCACGGCAGGGCTCAGGGAGATGGCTTACATCTGGGCTTATCCGGTTCTGGCGGCCATAGTCGGGCTTTCGGACGACATCCTGAAGCTGCGGGGCAGGTCGGGCGACGGCTTAAAGAGCCTTCAGAAGCTCTTTGCCCAGATCGCTGTCACGGTTCCGTGGGCATGGCTCGCCTCATCGGGCGGCGTTTACCTCATGCCAACGCTCGTGACGAGCCAGCCATACGGATTCGCGCTGCTTCTTTTCCTTGGCGTAGGCATATTGAACGCCGTCAACGTGACGGATGGCATCGACGGCCTGGCGTGCGGCGCCATGATGCTATCGCTTGCGGCAGCCATCCTTCTGTCCAAAGACGGGGCAGTCAGGCTGTCATCCGCTGCCGGGCTTGCGCTGCTCGCGGCGTTCCTCTGGCATAACTCGAACCCCGCCGAGCTGTTTATGGGGGACGTAGGGGCGCATCTGTGGGGCGCTCTTCTTCTTACCGTCTGCGTTCAGTCTCATTTCGTGCTGTTCGTTTTTCCTCTGGCGTTTCTCTTCGGCGTCGAGATAATGACCGTCGCGATACAGATTTTTTCCATACGCAGGTTCGGGAAAAAGGTATTCCTCATGAGCCCCATACATCATCATTTCGAGCTGCGCGGATGGCGCGAGCCGAAGATCGTTGCGAGGTTCTGCCTCGCCCACGCTGCAGGGATGGTCGCGCTTCTTATATTTTTGCTGGCCATTCTCGGACTTTATGAAGGAGCGATGCCCGATGTTATCCAATGACAATTTGCCTTCCTTAGCCGGAGAGAAGATAGCTATCCTGGGAGGAGGCGTGAGCGGGACATCGCTCGCGAAGCTCGCTTCACGCATGGGGGCTTCCGTCCTCCTCTCCGATGAGAAAGAGCTGTCGGAGGAGACGCTCTCCGTCCTTGGAGAAATAGGCGCGGAGCATGAGGCCGGGCATTCGGACAGGATACTGGACTGCGCGCTTGCCGTCACGAGTTCCGGCTTTCCGCCAGGCGCCCCCATAATCGGAAGGATCCGGCAGGCAGGGATTCATTTGCTGGGGGAGCTGGATTTTGTCTCTCCTTGCCTGAAGGGCCGCGTGATCGGGGTAACGGGCAGCAACGGAAAGACGACCACGACATCTCTTTTGGGACACCTCCTGAAACATCTGGATGCTAACGGGAAGGGCGTCGCGATAGCCGGCAACATCGGCAACCCCATAGCTGACGCGGGGGGCGTTGATTACGATTATATCGTGGCGGAGCTGAGCAGCTTCCAGCTTCACTGGACTAAGGATTTCATCTTAAACGCGGCGCTAGTCACGAACATCGCCCCTGACCACATAGACTGGCACGGCTCATACGAGGAGTACATCGCGGACAAGGCGAAAATCCTGACGTTCGTCAGGGGAGTCAGCAGCTCTGTCTTGTACCCTG
>JAIROA010000065.1 GCA_031257775.1 Synergistaceae bacterium | reverse complement strand
GAAAAGCCCATCGGCGGGAATTCTCCTTTCATGGCTAATAGGGGGGTACTATTTCTTGACGAGTTTCCTGAGTTTTCGCGGGAGGTACTGGAAAGCCTGAGGCAGCCCTTGGAGGATGGCACTATCTGCGTAAGCAGGGCGGCCGGCAGCGTCACTTACCCCGCGCGGGTCCTTTTAGTCACGGCATGCAACCCCTGCCCCTGCGGGTTCTACGGCGACCCGGCAGGGCAGTGCAGCTGCACACCTCATGCCCTTGAAAGGTATCACCGGAAACTTTCCGGGCCGATACTGGACAGGATAGACCTTCACGTTGCGGTCCCGAGGCTCAAGCCGGAGGAGCTTGTGTCGCTCGAAGGGGAGCAGGGCGAAACGAGCGAATCAGTACGGGGCAGGGTTCAGGCCGCACGCTCGCGGCAACAGGAGCGCTGGCGCGAGCGTGGCTACAGCTGCAACGCCGAACTGCCCGAGAAGGTTCTGAGGCGCAACCTTGGCATGGAGGACGACGTAAAGCCGTTCCTCGCTCAGGCGATGAAGGGGATGCGCCTTTCAGGGCGCGGTTTCTCGAGGGTTCTTCGCGTCGCCCGGACCATAGCGGATTTGGACGGCGTTCCTGAGGTCTCCGTGCCGCACGTCGCGGAGTCGCTTTCGTACCGCGAAGGCGAGGCGCTGAGCCAGGGATGGAGACGCTGACGTGATACGCCCGCTGCTCCTGCTCAATGCCTGCGAGCGCTACGACATCAGGATGTGGGAGCGGTTCGAGAAAAAAGGCCTCGATCCGGACGCTTTCATTGAAGAGGGGCAGAGCCTCTGGGAGAGCATCGGCATAAACGAGCGAAGCAGGGACGTAATGAGCAGGGCTCTTTCATCCGGATGGCTGGAGAGGGAGATTGACGGCTGCGCGAAGCTCGGTGCCTCGCTCGTGACCTTCAAGGATCCGCTTTACCCGCCGCTTTTGCTGGAGCTTGCCGATGCGCCCCTTGTGCTGTACGTTCATGGAGCGAGGCTGGCCCTGCCGGGAAACGTCATCGCCGTCGTCGGGACGAGGCGCTGCAGCTCTTACGGCGTACAGGTCGCCCGCGAGATAGCAGGGCAGGCCGCGCGTCTCGGCTGGAGCGTCGTAAGCGGCGGCGCGAAGGGTATAGACGGCGCCGCTCATTCAGCCTGCCTCGAAAAAGGCGGCTTCACGGCAACGGTGCTGGGAACAGGCATTGATGTCGTCTTCCCTCCGGAACACAGGAAGCTTTTCGGCCTCATAAGGGAGAGCGGAGCGCTATATTCGGAGTACGGGCTAGGATGCGGAGGCAATGGCTGGCGCTTCCCGAGGCGCAACAGAATCATCGCGGGGCTTGCGTCCCAAACCGTCGTCGTCGAAGCGCCTGAGCGCAGCGGCGCGCTGATCACCGCCCGCCACGCGGCGGAGGCCGGAAGGGATGTATGGGCAGTTCCCGGCAGGATCGACGACGGCCGCTGTGCCGGATCGAATCGCCTCATACTGGACGGGGCCATGCCGTTAATCAGCATCGAGCATTTTTTCACGTCGCATGGCTTGAGCGGGGACACGTTTAAAGATGAGGCGGGCGCCGGCGATAGAGTTAAAAACAGCGCGGACATGACCGATGTGGAAAAAATACTTGTTGCCCTATTGACAAATCAAGGAGATCGTACTATTGACATCTTGGCTAGTGAAGCTAAAATGAGCGCCGCTGAAGTCTCAAAAGCGATTTCGATGCTGTCCGTAAAGGGAATAGTTTTTTCATCACAGCATGGGCGTTACAGCCTTAAGGATTGACTGAGCAATCAGGGAGGCAAGGAGGGGAATCGGCATGGGAAGCCGTGTTTTATCCAGGGAAGAAAGCGAGGCTCTTTCCCCGGAGGCTGTCGGGCTCGTGTATAAATTCATCCACAGCCAATACGGCCCTCCGGAAATCATCGAAAAAACGCTTCTCCAGGCCGTCATCATAGCAAAGATGAACCAGTGCCGGGTGGACGCGAACACAGTCTCCTTCATAATGGAGCGGATATCCGAATATGAGGGGATCACGCTGTTTGGCCCGGACGACGAAGCGCAAGACACGATTGGCAGATACTGCTGAAAGGGGCGGATGTATTGGCAAAGGCAAAGGCACCAGCCCAAACCGAGATTACGGAAATTCGCGCTAAGGGAACGAAAAAAATAAAAAGCACGGCGGGCACGGCAAGCGCGAAAAATCCTAAAGAGGCAAAAAGCGTAAAAAGTATAAAAAGCGATAAAACTCAAAAAAACGCTAAAAAAGCGTCAGATAAGACGACCAAGCCTGCGCCTAAAGCCGAAACGGCAAAAAAAACGCGCGCCGCAAAACCTAGAGGTGCCAATAGCATGGCTGCCGTCGCCGCGTCCGCCGGAAAGACGCTCGTCATAGTGGAGTCGCCGGCCAAGGCAAAGACACTCGAAAAGATTCTGGGACACGCGTATCACGTAGAGGCAAGCATCGGCCATGTCCGCGACCTTCCGAAGGCACGCCTTGCTGTCGACGTCGATAACGGATTCACTCCGGAATACATAAACGTCAGGGGCAAGGGCAATCTCATAAAATCGCTCAAGGCCGCTTCTGAAGCGAGCGCCAGGACACTTCTGGCATCCGACCCCGACCGCGAGGGCGAGGCTATAGCGTGGCATCTCGCGACGCTTCTGGGAATCGACCCCGCGACCGATTGCAGGATCAGGATGCAGGAGATAACGGATCAGGGCGTCAAGAGCGCCGTTGCCTCGCCGGACGTCATAAACATGGATCTCGTCGACGCGCAGCAGTCAAGAAGGGTCTTGGACAGGCTCGTCGGCTATAACCTGAGCCCGCTTCTGTGGCATAAGGTGAGCAGGGGGCTATCGGCAGGAAGGGTTCAGTCCGTGGCGCTCCGCATCGTCTGTGAGAGGGAGGACGAGATAGAGGCGTTCGTCCCGCAGGAATACTGGCTTTTGGACGTGGAGGCCGCTGCCGGAAACAGGAAGTACGTCCTCCGCGTGGACAAAAAAAATAAAAAGCCGTTCATGCCGGACTGCGCGGAGCAGTCCATCGAGGCTGAAAACGCCATCAAGAGCAACCCGATCAAGGTTGAGAGCTTTAAAACAAAGGAAACGAAACGCCCGCCGCTCCCGCCCTTCAAAACGAGCGTCCTTCAGCAAGAAGCGTCGCGCCGCCTTGGCTATTCGCCGAGGAGGACGATGCGGATAGCGCAGTCGCTCTACGAGGGCGTCGACATACCGGGCAGGGGCCCTGTCGGGCTCATCACCTACATGCGTACTGACAGCCTGCGCCTCGCGCCTGAGGCAATAGCCTCGTCACGCAGATATATAGAGGAGAGGATCGGCGGCACATATCTGCCGGAAAAACCGAACTTCTTCATGCCGAGCGGCAAGGCGCAGGACGCGCACGAAGCCATACGCGCCACAGACCCGTTCCTCACGCCGGAATCGCTCAAGGATCATCTGCGGCCTGAGCAGTTCCGCCTCTACGACCTGATATGGCGGCGTTTCGTAGCGAGCCAGATGTCCCCCGCGACCGTCTGCCGGACGACGATAGAGGCTTCATCCGGGGAGTACGGCATGAAGCAGGCCGGTATAGTCGTGCTGTTTCAGGGCTGGGGCAAGGTATGGCCGCTCGGAGTGAAGGACGTCGAGATACCGGCGGCGGAAGCCGGCGAGACGCTGGATCTGGCCGGAATAAAGAGAGAGCAGAAGTTCACGCAGCCGCCGGCGCGATACACGGACGCCGGGCTCGTCAAGGTGCTTGAGGAAAAGGGCATAGGCAGGCCTTCGACATATGCGTCCATCATAGAAACTCTGGCCGACAGAGGCTACGTTAACAGAGAAGAGGACAAAAAGCTCGTCCCGACAAAGCTCGGAAGGATAGTGAACTCTTTCCTTGTTAAACATTTCCCGGGCCTGATAAACATGGAGTTTACAGCCGGGATGGAGGGCCAGCTCGACTACGTAGAGTCAGGCCGGGTAAACTGGGTCGACGTAGTCCGGGGCTTCTGGGACGGTTTCAAGCCTACGCTCGACGACGTTTCCGCCACGGCGGAGCGCATGAGCGTCGCTCCTGAGGAAATAGGCGAGCCCTGCCCCGACTGCGGCAAGCAGCTCGTCATAAAGCGCGGGAGGTTCGGCGAGTTCATAGCCTGCAGCGGCTATCCCGATTGCAGGTACACGCGCCGGATCGTCAAGACTACGGGCATCAAGTGTCCTAAATGCGGCCAGGGCGACGTCATTCAGCGCAAGGCCACCAAGGGCAAGGCTAAAGGGCGCTCCTTCTACGGATGCAGCCGCTACCCGGACTGCGACTTCGTGAGCTGGAAGAAGCCCGTCGCGCCGAAGCAGGGCAATCCGGCGGATGCCGAGGTTTCCGAAGCGCCGGACGAATTCGACGGCGAAACAGGGAACGGGCTTGAATGAACCCTTAACGGTAATAGGCGGAGGGCTTGCCGGGTCTGAGGCCGCGTGGCAGCTCGCCTCACGGGGCATCCCGGTAAGGCTGTGTGAGATGCGGCCCGGGAAAAAATCCCCCGCTCACAGAACCGGGGAGCTTGCGGAGCTTGTGTGCAGCAACTCGCTGGGCGCGGACTGCCCCACAAGCCCGGCGGGGATTTTAAAAGCCGAACTGCGGAGGCTTGGCAGCCTCATAATGAAATGCGCGGAGCAAGCCCGGATACCGGCCGGAGGCGCCCTTGCCGTCGACGGGAAGATCTTCTCAGGCCTCGTCACAGCCGCCATTACGGACAACCCCAACATAGAGCTTATAAGGCAGGAAGCCATAGCGGCACCGGAGGGACCGGCGATCATCGCGACGGGACCGCTCATGAGCGGCGGCATCGCTGAGGCGATTAAAAATATCGTCGGCGAGGACTATCTGTCGTTTTTTGACGCCGCCGCCCCGATAGCGACGCTAGACTCAGTCGACCTTGCCAAGTCGTACCGCGCGGGCCGCTACGGCCAGAGCGAAGACTACATAAACTGCCCGATGAACAAGGAGCGGTATGAAGCATTCCACAGTGAGCTTGTTTCAGCCGAAAGAGCCATGCAGCACCCCTTGGCTGACACGGGAGACGAGGGCAAAAAAAAGCAAAAGGGCAAGTATTTCGAGGGCTGCCTTCCAATAGAGGTCATCGCCGAGCGCGGCATTGACACGTTGCGTTACGGCCCCATGCGCCCCGTCGGGCTTCCTGACCCCGCTACAGGGAAAGAACCTTACGCCGTGGTCCAGCTGCGGCGCGACAACGCCGAAGGCACGCTGTACAACCTGGTCGGATTCCAGACCAACCTTAAATGGCCCGAGCAGGACAGAGTTTTCCGCATGATACCGTCCCTGGAGAACGCGGAGTTCGTGCGCAAGGGCGTAATGCACGAAAACGCCTTCGTCTGCGCCCCGAGAGTGCTGGACAGATACATGCGCCCAAAGCGCCAAGGCGCCTTATACAGGGAAGACCTCTTCCTTGCTGGGCAGATAACGGGCGTCGAGGGCTATGTGGAGAGCGTGGCGTCCGGCCTATCGGCCGCGATATGCATGTATGCCGTAATAACGGGAAATGCCATGCCGGAGTGGCCGGATGAAACCGCGATAGGCTCGCTAATGCGATATCTCAGGACTAGCGCGCCGGAATCTTTTCAGCCCATGAACGTGAATCTCGGGATTTTCCCGCCGCTTGATGCCGAAGACATCGAAAATTTCAAAAAAATCAAAGAGTCGCGCGGGGACGGAAAGCGTAAAAAAATAACGAAACAGGAGCGTTCCCTCATGTTCGCGGAGCGTTCGATGAATGCGCTCGAAAAATTCCTGATTTATACCAAAATCGAAGACAAGCATATACAGTTTTTCAGATTATTCGCAAAATGACGCGGAACAGATGTCGGCCCGCATGGGCGCGTGCATAGAAATGATCTCCTAGATAGCGCCGCGGCGCTATCGGATTCATAAAACCCGTATTTTTTCATCGCCTCCGCCTGACTGCTTAGCCGGGGATCCCTTTTTTGTGCTATATTGCTCGCATGGAAGGCCGCGTTGCCCTGAGGCCAAGCTGCCCTCAAGGGAGCATTAACAGTGAAGACGCGCCATCCGGGCGGACTCTTCGTGACTCTGTCGCGCTTCTGATGCTTTCGGCACGGAATTCACTCGAACGGTCGAAAAGAGGTGACTGCTTTGATCATCGATACCCATGTACACGTATACCCTCCTGAAGTGAGGGACGGCTGGCAGAGCATAGCCGAGCGGGAAGCGCTTTTCGGCGCGGAGGTCAGAGGCCGCGTGCATAGGTGGGCTGAGGCGGACGACTTGATTGCCGCGATGGATGAGGACGGAGTGGATGAAAGCTGGATCTGCGGCTTCGGCTTCTCCGATCTTGGCCTCTGCCGGATGTGCAATGACTATGTCATCGAGCAAGCCTCATTGTCAGGCGGCAGGCTCAAGCCGATTATCGCAGTCCCTCCCCTGGCCCGAGGCGCGGGGGACGAGATCGCCCGCTGCGCCGAGCTGGGCGCGATAGGCGTGGGCGAGCTGCTGCCGGAGGGGCAGGGCGTCAGCATAGAGGACATCGAGGAGACGTGGCGCTTCGCGGCCGAATGCCAGGAAAACGGCCTCTTCGTGCTGCTGCACGTCGCGGAGCCTGTCGGAAGGGATTATCCCGGCAAGGGCAGATCCGGGCCGCGCGAGGCGTATATGTTCGCCCAGAATCACCCTGAGCTGCACATAGTGATGGCCCACTGCGGGGGAGGGCTTTTCCTGTACGAGCAGATGCCGGATGTCAGGCTGACGCTTAAAAACGTCTGGTACGACATAACGGCCGCGCCTTTCGTCTATTCGCCGTCTATTTTAAACAGCATACTGGCTTCCGAAACAGCCGGGAAATTTCTGTACGGCTCGGATTTTCCTATAATGCGCTTGCCAAGGTACATGCGCATGATCGAGCAATCAGCAATGATCGACAAGGATCTTGAGAACTTGTTTTTCGCGAACGCAAGGCTGCTATTGCGCGCGTCGCGGGTTTGTTTCGATATGGCGTGATAACGGCACGCTGTCAGAGGATTGCCTTGATGCGGACGGCATGAGCGGGGTGAATATGATGGGTGGGTTAAAAGGAAGTGGCGGCTTTGCCGCGAAGGCCGTTATCCTGATGGCTGTCGTTCTGGCGGTTTTAGCTTTATCGGGCGCATACGCGCTCAAGCGCCCGGACGTGCGCTCAATGATCCTGAACTGGGAGCTGGGCGGGATGAAGCCCGCGGACTACACGGCGGACATCAAGCGTCTTATAGGGGACGGCAGGCTCGACGAGGCGGAACATCTTGCCTGGTATGTCGCCAGCAATCCGGACATGCCGGGGCAGGAGTCGGTGCGCAGCCTGATGGATGAGATATCGAAGAAGCGTGGCGTCGGCAATTCGCCGCTTAAGATAGGCTTAGGGCTCGCTGCGGGTTTTTTCTCCGGCGGGGGCGGCAGCACTGAGGAGCTTTTAGGAGGCTTGCTTTCCAACGTGCTGCTGAGCAACGGGGGGATATCGAAATCGGATCTTCCGGACAGGCCGGACGATGAATCGGAAGAGATTGCCCTTGCTCTTGAAAAAGCCAATCTCGGCATAGCGGGCAGATGGTTCCCCGGCTTTATCCGGACGCTGCATCGCTCGAAGCTCCTCTCGGCCGATTTTGAGGCTTTCCTGCGGGAAAACGCCGCCATGAGCGAAAAGGACGGAAAACCGACCGCGGACCTGCTGGCTGCCGTTGAAGGCACGAGGAACGCGATTGCGGAATTCGGGGTGCAGCGGACGCTTGGCATGTTCCCGGAGGTACAGGACTCGCTCGGACTGTCCTGCATCTTAAAGTGGGGCAAGGTTTATCCTGACGAGACCTATATAATAGTCACGCACGGCGGCATCGGGCTTTTGCGTCTGCTTCCCGGTAACGCGGAGGGCGAGGCCAAGCTCGTCAGCATCGCCAGAAGGGGAGAGCCCGCGATAAAGTCCGCCAATTCCTGGCTCAAATAACGGATAATCCTGTTGATGCCGCGGTCGCTCCGATAAGCGCAACTACAAGAGCGACGCTTGTCAGCGGGACGGACGGTGTTGTCTGCCCGCCAGGGACGCAAGGAGATTTCTGCCTACTGCCATCGCGCCCGTCGGGCACATTTCATGGCAGCAGAGGCATTTGACGCAGGACGGCCTGTTTATCGCGGGGTACTCTCCGGGAGGGCATTTTATGGCATCGACCGGGCAGACGCGCCCGCATATCCCGCAACGGATGCACTCTTCCGTCTTTAGCTCCGGCCTGAGGGTAACGAATGAGTGGGCCCATCCGCGAAGGAACGTCGGGAAAAGGCGGAGCAGGCTCGTCGACTTCTTAAAGCCAACAGACGGCAGATCTTCCCAAGCCGCGCCCGCAAGCTCTATCTGAGACTTATCCTTCGGGCCAATGCCGCGAGACGCGGCCGCTTTCATGAGCGGGATTTTGAGCGGGTTGCCGTAGCACATGATCGTGGAGGCGGCCCAGTCGACGGCAAGCGCGTTTGCCCCCGCAAGAATCCACCCCGTCTTTCTCGGCTTCCCATAAGAGGGGCCGTCGCCTTCCATCGCCAGAACCGCGTCAACTACGTTGAATTCCGGCGGCCTTATTATAAATAGGTCCGTTATCGCTTCCGCCAGGACGGACTGCGACCGAGAGCTGTGGCATTTTTTCCTCGTCGCTGTGTCCGCTGTGCCGAAGATGTTCTTAATGCAGCATGAAACCTCGGTCTCTACGTGTGTCTTCAGCTTTGCCGCGTTTATCACGAACGCGGCATCCAGATATCTGCTCGATATCCTGGCTTCCTCTAGGACACGGAAGGAATCGCGCCGGATGCCGCGGACTCCGAGATCCGACAGTATGCCGGTTTTTATGCTGTCCGACGCTAGAGCGCCGACGCCGGTGGCATTGAGCAGGTTGTTTTTGTCGGAAAAAATATAGCCAGGGTTGTCCGCTATATGGACGGAATTCCCTTTTTTTATCGTCTCGCGGGAAATAGCCCTCAGAATCTCGGGATGAGTGGTTACGGCTTTGTCGGGCGCGGACGGGGCGAGCATGTTTGTCTTGATCAGGACTTCCCCGCCCTCCGGCAAGCGCGCTCCCGCTTTTCTGAGCGCCAATGAGAGCGCAAGCTCCACTTCACGCGGGTCATAGCTCTCGCAGCGCGCAGCTCCGACGAGGTATTTTTCAGCGCTCATCTGTCAGTCCCTTCGGCGTGTCCGGGGCAAGCGCCAAAGACCGTGCACGGTCCGCACAGCGGATTTCTCGCGCGGCAGATTTTCCTGCCATGCTCTATCATGTTAAGGTGTCCGCCTCTGCAATATTCGGGCGGGACCGCCGCTTCAAGGAAATCCTGAATCTTGGACGGGGAAGCGTTTGGCCGCGCCCACCCAAGCCTGCGCGAGATCCTGGCGACATGCGTGTCGACAGGAAACGCCGGCATGTCTAGGTCAAAAGCCATGACGCAAGCCACTGTCTTGGGCCCTATGCCTGGCAGGTTTATAAGATACCCCCTAACCTCCGAGGGGATCCAGCCGATCATTTTCTTGAGGCTGAAATCGCCGAAATCGTCCCTGATTTTGCGCAATATCTCGATCATCCGGGCGGCTTTCGTGTCGCCAAGCCCAGCGGGCTTTATGAGATCCGCCGTCTCGGAGACCGGCAGCGCCGCCACTTCCCTCCAGGATGGGTGCTTTGCCCTGAGCGCCGCGTATGCCATGTCCCTGTTCCTGTCGTTCGTGTTCTGCGACAGGAGGGTGAGCATAAGACCATCCAGAGGCTCCCCGGTGGCAAATTCATCAGCCGGCAGCTTGCCATAGCCATAGACGGCTTCCAGTTCGTTTAATACGAATAGTATATGATCTATGCTCCCTGGAGTCAGGCTGCTTTTAATCGCGCCGCTTCTCGTTCCGGCTGCCGGCTGTTTTGCGGCAGCAGAGCTTTCAATCGTCGTCGTCCTGCTCATTTTTTTCTTTTTTGTCAGCTCCGTTCTCTTCGGCTTCGTCTCCCTTTGATAGCTCGCGCTTTAGCTTCGCGGAGCGCTCCAGCCAGCTTCTGAGGCACGCTTTCGTACGGCTGTGGACGCTGCCCTCCGGGTAAGAACCGTCATCCAGCCGGGCCCCGGCCGGCACACCTGTCAGTAGCTCTATTCCCTCGTCTATCGTGGATACCGCCCAGACACTGAAGAGCCCTTCCTTCACGGCATCCAGGACGTCATAGTGAAGCATCAGGTGCCGCGCGTTCTGGCGCGGGATCATTACGCCCTGATTTCCTGTGAGCCCCCGTGCCTTGCAGTAGCTGAAAAAGCCCTCTATCTTCTCGTTCACGCCGCCTATCGGCTGAATCGAGCCGAACTGGTCGACGGAGCCGGTCACGGCGATATCCTGTCGCAGCGGGATGCCGGAGAGCGCCGAGAGCAGGCAGTACAGCTCCGTCGACGACGCGCTGTCGCCCTCGATCCCGCTGTAGGTCTGCTCGAATGCTATCCGGGCGGAGATGGAGATAGGCATGTCCTGCGCGTACATCCTGCCAAGGTAGCTGGAGAGCGTCATGAGCCCTTTGTTGTGTATCGGGCCGGTCAGCTTTACCTCGCGCTCTATGTTGACGATGCCCTCCTGCCCCATGAAGACGTTCGCGCTTATGCGTACAGGGTGCCCGAACGTATGGTCGACCATCGATATCACTGTGAGCCCGTTGATCTGCCCGACCACCGTGCCTTCGGTGTCGATGCGGATGACTCCCGTCTCAAAGGCCCTGCGGTATCTTTCCTCCACGAGGTTGCTTCTGTTTATTTTCTCTGAAATGGCCTTGATGACGTGGCGGAAGTCGACAAGCCCGGCTTTTTCCATGCTCGCCCACGCCGTAGCCTCCGTCAGCAATTCCGAAATTTCATTGAACTGCGTGGACATGCGCTCCTGGTCGTCGACGAGGCGGGAAGCGTTTTCTATTACCTCCGCCACAGCCGCCGCCGTGAACGGTATCTTCCCGTCATTGCTCACGAATTGCGCGATAACGCATGCAAGCCTGTACTCCATTTCGCTGTTGCGCGGCATGTCAGACTCGAAGTCGGCCTTAATCTTGAAAATTTTCTGAAACTCCGGATCGTAGATGTTTAGCAGATAGTAGAGGTAATACGTCCCGACGATGACGACTTTCACGTTTATCGGGATCGCCTCCGGTCTGAGGGAAGCCACGGGGATGTACCCGAGATGCTCGCCCAGGTTCTCTATGGTCAGCTCGCCGGACGAAAGCACGCGCTTTAACGCGTCCCACGACATGAACTGCCTCAGCACGTTTTCCGCCTCTAGCATGAGGTAGCCGCCGTTTGCCTTATGCAGGGCCCCGGCCTTTATCTTGCGGAAGTCGGTGTAAAGATATCCCTGTCTGCTCTCGTACTCCACCTTGCCCATGAGGTTGTAATACGTCGGGTTCGTCTCCCGGATGACCGGAGCGCCGTCATCGCGGTCGTTTGAGACGAACACGTTCACGCTGAACCGGGTAAAGTCGGTATCGGCGTTCTCATCCCTTGTCGCGGCAACGAACATCCCGAAGTTCTGGACGATGTCCTCTTCCAGTTTGTCTATCCAGCCGGTCAGTTTCGGGCTGTCCTGAAATTTATCCCGAAGTTCGGAGAGGATCGGCTGCGTGGCGTTCCGGCAGATTTCAGCTTCGAGCTTTTTTATCTCCTGCTTCAGCTCTTTTTCCCTGTCGCGCATGATCCGCAACGTTTCCAGCGTCTTTTGCGCTATCTCCTCAGATTTTTTCTGTATCGCGTTCTGCTCATCCTCGGACATGCGCTCAAACTCGTCCGGCTGCATCTCCCTCGTGACGGTTTTAGGCGCCTTTACATCTTTGGCTTCCTTGTCTTCTTTGCCCTCTTTCTCTTCTTTTTCCCCTTTATCCTCGCTATCAGCTTCTTCCGCTGCATCCATATCGTCCGGTGCCTGTTCGCCGCCGCTGCCTTGATCTTCCGGCGCCTGTTCTTCGTTTTCCTTGATAAGCGGAAGGTTCACGAAGCCTTGCGGCGTCCTCTTTATGGAGAAGTTCTGTTCCGAGGCGTACTGACGAAGCGACTCCATCAGCTCCCCGACGCTCTCCTGGAAGCTCTTGACGAGCGTCGCCTTGTTGTCCTCGTACTCGCTGTTGTCGAACGCTTTCCCGAGGTTCACCTTCAGCTCCTCCACGAGGTCGTTCATGGCGGACGCGAGCGTCTTTCCGTTCCCGGCTGGGAGATTTATGGCAAGAGGCTCGCCTGGCTCGTCGAAGTTGTACACATATACCCAGTCGTCCGGCGGATTCATGCCGCGCGCTTTTTCCTTCATCGCCTCTATCGTGAAGGTGGTCCGGCCGCTGCCGGGGTTGCCCACAACGAAGAGGTTGTAGCCCTTTCTGTCCAGCTCAAGCGCGAACGACACGGAACTCACGGCTTTCGCCTGGCCTATTAGCTGTTTCAGGCATTTCAGCTCGTCCGTAGTCTCAAAGCCGAGAGATTCGACGCTGGTGCGCCTTCGCAACTGTTCGATGGGCAATTTGCTCCGTTCCATTATCGACATGACGATCCTCTCCCGCTAATTTTCTATTATCCAATACATGAAAAAGGAGACGACCATAATCGCCTCCTAAAAAATCACCTAGCTTATATGTCGCTCAATCGCGCCCAGCAGGTTACACCGCTTAAATTCACTTTCGAGAATTAAGAATAATTTCCCGCAATAGCTTAATTAGATTTTAACTACGTCCGAAGCCTGCGGTCCCTTTGTGCCCTGTGTGATTTCGAAAGAAACTTTCTGCCCTTCGTCCAGAGTCTTGAAGCCCTCGCCCTGGATGGCGCTGAAGTGAACGAAAACATCGCTGCCCTCGTCAGTCGTTATGAAACCATAGCCCTTGGTTGCATTGAACCATTTTACCGTGCCGTTGCTTTTCAAATCATGTTGCCTCCCAACAAGATATTATCGTTAGCGGCGCCTGCCAACTACTGCACAATAGTAGAATTTTTCCTATCTGTCAAGCGGTGTTTTGAAATTCTCCCATGCAAACTCGATAAATTCGCCTATCAAAATATGAAGATATTTAAAACGCGATAAACGCGCGGATAATTGCATAAATAACATGTAGAAAGCTATAATCACATATATTCACGCATAATGTAACTCGCGTCATTGAGGCAGTTATTTTTTGACATTGCCTGATAAACATTGATATATGATAATAGATAATAATAATCAAATTGAATTCTCTGGGAGATGAGATCATGAATTTAAATAAAATGACCGAAAAATCGCAGACAGCCATTCTGGAAGCGCAAAATATCGCGGTGAGCATGGGGCATCAGGAAGTCGACGAGCTTCATCTGCTTCTGGCGCTCCTTCGCCAGGAGGACGGGCTTATTCCGAGGGTCGCGGAGTGCATGGGCGTTTCGCCGGAATCGCTTGCCGCGTCCGCCGAAAAAGAGCTTGCGGCAAAGCCTCGGATATCCGGAGGCTACCAGCCGGGGAAAATCTACATATCGCAGTCTTTGGCGGCAAAGCTCGTAGAAGCCGAGAACACGGCAAAGCGCATGAAGGACGAATATGTCTCCGTCGAGCATATATTTCTGCAGCTCATCGCCGCGGCTTCCTCCTCCCCTGTGGGGAAGCTCTTCAAGGCGTTCGGCATAACGGAGGACAGGTTTCTCTCCGTGCTGACGCAGGTGCGTGGGAATCAGCGCGTGACGAGCGCGAACCCGGAGGACACTTACGAGGTTCTTGGCAAATACGGGCGCGACCTCGTCAAGGAAGCGGGAGAGAACAAACTTGACCCGGTGATCGGGCGCGACGAAGAGATACGGCGCGTCATAAGGATTTTAAGCCGCAAGACGAAGAACAACCCCGTCCTGATAGGCGAGCCCGGCGTAGGAAAGACGGCCGTCGTCGAGGGGCTTGCCATGAGGATCGTGCGCGGCGACGTGCCGGAAGGCTTGAAGGATCGCTCCATATTCGCGCTGGACATGGGCTCGCTCGTCGCGGGAGCGAAGTACCGCGGGGAGTTTGAGGAGCGGCTTAAGGCCGTCCTCACGGAAGTGAAAAAGAGCGAGGGAAAGGTAATACTTTTCATAGACGAGCTGCACACGATCGTAGGCGCGGGAAAAACTGACGGCGCGCTCGACGCCGGAAACATGCTCAAGCCGATGCTAGCGCGCGGCGAGCTGCACTGCATCGGGGCTACTACGATACAGGAGTACCGGCTTCACATCGAAAAGGACGCGGCGCTTGAGAGGCGCTTCCAGCCGGTCCTCATAGAGCAGCCTGACGTGCAGGACGCCATCTCGATCCTGCGCGGCTTGAAGGAGCGCTTTCAGATCCATCACGGTGTCCGGATTCAGGATAACGCGCTCGTGTCGGCAGCCGTCCTTTCGAACAGATATATAACGGAAAGATTCCTGCCGGACAAGGCAATCGACCTAGTGGACGAGGCATGCGCCATGATCCGCACCGACATAGACTCCATGCCGGCAGAGCTTGACACCGTGTCCCGGCGCGTCATGCAGCTCGAGATAGAGGAAGCGGCCCTTAAAAAGGAGAGCGACAGGGCCTCGGCCGAGCGCCTCGAAAACCTGTCCAAAGAGCTGTCGAACCTACGTGATGAGGCCTCAGCGCTGAAAGCGCGCTACGAGTCCGAGAAGGCCGGCATCGCGGGCGTGAGGGCTCTTCGCGAGCAGATCGAGTCCGCAAAGGGCGACATAGAAAAAGCGGAGCGCGAATACGACCTTAACAGGGCAGCGGAGCTGCGGCACGGCGTTTTGCCCGATCTAATGAAAAAACTCAAGGACGAGGAATCCCGCCTCGAAAGCGCGAACGGTCACAGGCTCCTGCGGGAGGAGGTGACGGAGGAAGAGATAGCGTCGATCGTATCGAAATGGACGGGCATTCCGGTAACGAAGCTCGTCGAAGGTGAGAAGGACAAGCTGCTCCGCCTGCCTGAGATCCTGCATTCGCGCGTGATCGGCCAGGATGACGCCGTGAACTTAGTCGCGGACGCCGTGCTTCGCGCCAGATCCGGCATAAACGACCCGAGACGGCCCATCGGCTCTTTCATATTCCTGGGCCCGACGGGAGTCGGAAAGACAGAGCTCGCGCGGACGCTGGCGGAGACGCTGTTTGACTCCGAGGAGAGCATGATCCGCATAGACATGTCGGAGTACATGGAGCGCCACGCCACGTCGCGTCTCATAGGCGCGCCTCCCGGCTACGTCGGCTACGACGAGGGAGGCCAGCTCACGGAGGCTGTGCGGCGGAGGCCGTATTCCGTCGTCCTCTTCGACGAGATAGAGAAAGCGCACCCGGACGTATTCAACATACTGCTCCAGATACTGGACGACGGGCGCGTCACTGACAGCCACGGCCTTACCGTGAGCTTTAAGAACACCGTGATAATAATGACGAGCAACATCGGCGCCCACCTGATAGCAAGCGGGCTCTCATCTTCCGGGGCCATAGAGGACGCGGCCAGGGAGGCGGTCATGAGCGAGATGAGATCGCATTTCAGGCCGGAGTTCCTGAACCGCGTCGACGACATAATACTCTTCAAGTCATTGCGCCTTGACGAGATAGAGCGGATAGTAAAGCTCATGACGGGTTCCCTGGCAAAACGCCTCGCCGAGATGAGCATCGCGCTGGACGTGACGCCGGGCGCGCTATCGCTCATAGCCAAAAACTCTTTCGACCCGGTTTACGGCGCGCGCCCGATAAAGCGCTATATCCAGCGAAATCTCGAAACTGCCATAGCAAAGGAGCTTATCAGCGGCGAAGTGGGGGAAGGCGGGACGGTTACGGTAACGAATCAGGGCAACGACCTGGTAGTCAGGGCAGCGTAACGGGCACATGGTAACCCCCCGGCTATGCCGGGGGTACGTGACTTAGCGTTTGACAACGGCCTACATAACTCCGAGGTTTAGCTTGAGATATGTATCGTCCATCTGCTCGCGGTCTATGCCTATGTAGCGCAGCGTGTCCGAGCTGGACGAGTGGTTGAGGAGTTTTTGGACGAGCCCGAGGTTTCCGCCTGTGCGGTTATAGACGTGGTATCCGAACGTCTTGCGCAATGAGTGAGTTCCGACATGATTCAGCCCGACCGCTTCGCCGGCGCGCGCTAAGATTTCCCGCGCGCGCCAGCGCGAAAGCGCCATTCCTCCCTGCCGCGACGGAAACAGCGGGGACGAGCGCCTGACGGGCCCGCGGTTCCTCAACGCCGTCAGATAGTCGGAGAGAACGTCCTGTATGGCCTGGTTGAGCGGAAAGCACTTCGCCTTCCCGGTCTTTTTCTCCCTAAGCTCGACTTCAGAGCCTATATTCCCGTCCGCGTCCAGCACGTCTCCTACGTGAAGCGCTAGCAGGTCGCTTATCCTAAGCGCCGTGTTGATCCCAAGCACGAACAGCGCCTCGTCCCTTCGCCCTGTTCTTCTTGCCCTAAGTATCTTTCGAATCTCTACTATCTTTTCTTCATCCCTGAGGGGTTCTACTTCCATAATTCAGCACACCTTTACGTTTTATAATATTTTGTATTTATATTTTACTATATAGCATCGGATATCGAAAGAAAAATATCATAGGGGCAGGGCTTTATTAGTTAAAAAAGACGGTTTCGCGGTTAAAAAGCCGTAACGGATCTCCTGATCGCCCTGGCATAACCCTCCGTCTTAAATAAAAACAAAAAATTGTCTAAACTATGCCCGAAAATAAAACCCTCCATCTCTAGCGCGAATTTAAGATCGCAAGCATAAGGGGCAAGGCGCGAAAAAGAGGCGCATCCGCGCAGCTATCCTCATCATAGATGCCCCGTAAATGCAACTTTATATCATGTTCTGGCGCGAATTTCGCTCCGATTATTAATTGGCGTCAGACAATTTTTTGTGGTAAAATTACCTCAGGATATCAAAAAACTGCTGATAAATAAATACGGAGGGCGTGTCTTATGCATCTCGCGGAAGGGCATGACATTCACCCCAAGCTTCGACCCTTCGCACAGCTTGTGCAGGGGCTCGCTAAAATCCTTGGGGATGACTGCGAAGTATTGCTTCACGACGTGAGCCGTCTTGAACGGTCCATAGTGGCCTGCGCGAACGGGCACGTGACTGGCCGTCCGCTTGGCGCGCCAATGTCGGTTTACGGGCTGGAGCTTTTGAGCGGGGACGTTTTTTCCGGCTCGAAATCCGTTTACATATATATGGCAAGGGCAAACAATGGCAAGCTCGTGAAGTGCGGCGTCATAGCCATTCGCGACGACGACGGCGAGATAATCGGCCTCATGTGCCTGCACTTCGACATCACAAAGGCCATAGCGGCCAGGGATCTTCTGGACGCGTTTTTTTTATCAGGCGGGATAGCCGATGCCGAGCCCGTCAATGAATTTTTCGGGCTGGAGATAGAGGACATATTCGGCAACGCCTTTCAGGAGATCAAGGGTCAGTTTGGCAAGCCTGTCTCCGAGCTTTCGAAAACTCAGAAAAAAATAGTCATAAAAAATCTTATAAACAGAGGCTTTTTCCTGATGAAGGGGTCTGTGGAATACGCGGCGAAACAGATGGGCAACAGCAAATTCACTATTTACGGATACATCAGGGAGATAGAGAAGGACTGACTGAGCTTAACGGGGAAACGGCGCATGACATTGACGCGTCAGAGGAAGCGGGCTGGCGTTCATAAGCGCTCCCATAACTTTATCTGATCCTGACAGGAGAAAGGGGGCTGGTCTTTTGGGCATGAGATTTCACATTGGCATAAGGCGTTCGCGGGTACTTGCTTGATCTGTAGGATGGAGGGATTGTTAATGGAGCTTATTGAGGAACACCCGGTTCTCGAGCAGTCGAATTTCAGAAGAGGCGATAAGGTCGGATTCACATTCGACGGGGTAGCAATGGAGGGCTTCGGAGGGGCGCCGATCGCGGCGGCTCTTCACGCAAACGGCGTCAGGATCTACCGCGAAACCCCCGTCATGAATCGCGCGAGGGGGTTTTTCTGCGCGATCGGGAAGTGCAGCAGCTGCTTTATGGTCGTCGACGGCATTCCGAACGTGAGGACCTGCGTCACTCCACTGGAGGCCGGAATGAAGGTGGAGACGCAGCGCGGCAAGGGGCAGGCCATTATAGCCCCCATTCTCCAGGAATGAGGTGCTGTGCATGACGGATTTCACGGCAGATATTCTGGTTGTCGGAGGCGGCGCGGCTGGCCTCTCGGCGGCGTCCGAGGCCGCTTCTTATGGCTCTAAGGTCCTTATCGTGGAAAGCGACCTGGAGCTTGGCGGGCAGCTTGTGAAGCAGACGCATAAATTTTTCGGGAGCAAGGACGAGTATGCGGGCACGAGAGGCTATAAAATCGCGGACATACTCTTAGACGAGATAAAGGAGAACGGCCAGAACGTCAGGATACTCACCAACACGGCTGTCACCGGATACTACATGGAGGACAACACGTTTACCGCCATGCGCGGGGAGGAGTCATACATGCGCATCAAGGCCAGGAAGGCTATAATCGCCACTGGCGCGCAGGAACGCCTCATCCCGTTCCCGAACAACGATCTCCCCGGCGTGTACGGGGCCGGCGCCGTTCAGACGCTCATGAACGTGTACGGGGTCACGCCGGGCCGGCGTGTGCTGATGGTGGGTGCCGGAAACATAGGGCTTATCGTCAGCTATCAGCTTATGCAGGCTGGAGTCGAGGTCGCTGCTGTGGTCGAGGCTATGCCGAAAGTCGGAGGCTATTGGGTTCACGCGGCGAAGATCAGGCGGCTTGGCGTCCCGATATTGCTCCGCCACTCCATAAAAGAGGCGTTCGGCGAAAAGGTGATCGAGGGCGCGGTGATAATGGAGCTGGACGATAAGTTCGCTCCCACGGGGAAGGAAGAGCGCGTCAGTTGCGACGTCATATGCATGGCGGTCGGCCTTTCGCCGACGACGGAACTGCTTTCCCATGCCGGGTGCAAGATGAAGTACGTGCCGGAACTCTGCGGCTTTGTCGCGGAAAGGGACCGCACGATGCGGACGTCAAACCCTGACTTCTGGTCAGCTGGCGACGCGATGGGCATAGAGGAAGCGAGCGCGGCCATGGTGGAAGGGCGCATCGCGGGGCTGTGCGCCGCGCAAAGCCTTGGATTTCCGGCCAGGATGGAAAAACTGGATGAATACTGGGCCCGCCTCGATCATCTGAGGGCAGGGGAAGTCGGGGAGAAGATACGCTCCGGCATCGGCAAGGTGACTTGCGGCGCGTGGGAGGCATGAGGCCATGAATGAAAAAGAAAAAGAATCCCTCTTTAACAGCGGAGTGCTGACAGGCGAACTGCCGGGGGCGGTTCGACCTCCTCAGGATCTGTGGAGCGGAAAAAAGGCCGGGCTCGTGATAGTCGAATGCCCTCAGCGCATACCGTGCAACCCTTGCGCAACAAGCTGCCCCGCAGGATCCATCCTTCCCTTCAGCGACATCAACGATACCCCCAAGATTGAATATAGCAAATGCACCGGCTGCGCCATTTGCGTGGCGGCATGCCCTGGGCTTGCCTGTTTTGTCGTGGATCTCACGTTCAGCGAGGATAAGGCGCTCTACAAGATGCCTTACGAGATGCTGCCCCTGCCGGAGAAGGGCGATACGGTCGCGTGCCTCGGACGGCAGGGCGAGGAGCTGGCGCGAGGGACGGTAGAGGCCGTGACGCAGCCGAAACGCGACAAGACGTACGTCGTCCATGTGTCGGCCCCCAAGGAATTCGCGAACGACATCAGGGCCATAAGGACAGGTGATTGGGCATGAGCTGCGCTGAGAATGACAAGAAAATCGTAGTATGCAGATGCGAGGAGATCACCCTGGACGAGATAAGGCTCTGGATCGACAGGGGCTGCGAGACGGTCGGCGAACTCAGAAGGGTCCTGCGCGTCGGCATGGGGCCATGCCAGGGCAGGGGCTGCCAGGACATAATCATGAGGGAGCTGTCGCGCAGGATAGGCGTGCCAATCGATCAGATCGAGGCCGGGACGGTCCGTGCCCCGGTGAAACCGATAAAGACCGGTCTGCTTGCGTCGGAAGGAGGTGTGGAGGCATGGAGTGGAAAAACAGGTCAGACGTCTTAATCATAGGCGGAGGCATAGTAGGGATCGCGACAGCGTATTACCTGGCTAAATTCGGCAGGAAGGACGTCACCGTCATTGAAAAAAGCACCGTCTGCAACGGATCCACCGGAAGGTGCGGTGCCGGGATACGCGCTCAGTGGGGGACGGAAATGAACTGCCGTCTGGGTATCGCTGCGCTCGATATCTTCGAAAGCCTGGAAGAAGAGCTGGGTATGGACATAGGGCTCAATCAGGGCGGATATCTTTTGGTCGCGTACTCGGATAAGGAGTTCGAGAACCTGAAGAAGGGCATGGCGCTCCAGAACAGCCTCGGCATAAAGAGCAGGGCGGTATCCCTTTCCGAGGCCAGGGAGATATGCCCGGCACTCGACGCTTCCGATGCCGCTGGCTTTACGTACCATGCGCGCGACGGACACGCCGACCCGTTCCTGACCACCTTCGCGTTCCTTGAGGCCGCGAAAAAGCTCGGCGTCACGTACCACAAGAACACGGAATGCACGGGCGTCACTGTGAAAGGAGGCAGGGCTGTCGGGGCTGATACCTCGCGCGGGCATATGGACGCGGATATCGTGATAAACTGCTCCGGCGCTTACTCCCAGATAGTGGCGGGCTTCGCGGGCGTCGACCTTCCTAACTGGGGAGAACGGCATGAGATCATGATAACCGAGCCTGTGGACGGCGGGGTGTGCCCTCCGATGCTCATGAGCTTCTCAGGCAACTATTACATACAGCAGCGCCCTCACGGCTCCATCATCTGCGGAATGAGCCCAGCGGGGCATCCGCAGGACTTCACGAACAGGACGACGTGGCAGTTCGTCACGGAGATGAGCCGCGTCCTCAACAAACTCCTGCCCGTAACGAAGGAGATAAGGGTCGTGCGGCATTGGGCCGGGCTCTACGACATGACTCCCGACGGATCCCCCATAATAGGCGAGACGGACGTGAAAAACTTCTACCACTCCACGGGATACTCGGGGCATGGGTTCATGCTCGCGCCGATTGCGGGGAAGGTCTTAGCCCAGCAGCTCACGGGCAACGTGCCGGACATAGATCTGAGCATGCTCGACTACAGGCGTTTCGCGAGGGGCGAACTCATACTGGAGCCAAATATCACGTAATCAATTTAAAATCAAACTGACAAAAATCATGCCGAGCAGTTCCGCTTGCTCGGCTATGATGTTTTATTCCTGTTTTTACGCTAAAGGCGTACGATTACGTCCGATGCAGTAATATTCGAAGCCCAGGCTTTCCAGCTTCTCAGGGGCATAGAAGTTGCGCCCGTCGAATAAAATTTTCCGCCTCATGACGCGCCCCGCCGCGTTCCAGTCTATGTCGCCGAACTCAGGCCACTCGGCCACAAGCACCGCCGCGTCCGCGCCCGCTAAAATTTCCATCGCGCTCGCGCCGTAAGCCGTCTCGGCAGGCATAACCGATTTCGCGTTGCTTTGCGCTATCGGGTCGAAGGCGATTATCAGGGCACCGTGGTCGACAAGGTCGCAAGCGAGCGTTATGGAGGGGGCTTCCCTCATGTCGTCGGTGCCCGGCTTGAAGGCTAGCCCCAGGATCGCGATCCTGACGCCGTCCATCGCTTCCCCGAAGCGCTTGCGGATCATGAGCGGGAGCTGCCGTTTCTGTCCCCTGTTCACCTTTTCTATTGCCGAGGCAAGCGTCATGTCCAGCCCGTATGCCTCGCCGATCCTGCAAAGCGACATCACGTCCTTTGGGAAGCAGGAGCCCCCGTAGCCGCAGCCTGCCGCGAGGAAGTGCTTGCCGATGCGCCTGTCGGACGCTATGCCGCCCCTGACTGACTCAACGTCCGCGCCGACAGCGTCGCAGAGGCGCGCGATCTCGTTCATGAAGCTTATCCGTGAGGCGAGCATTGCGTTTGCCGCGTACTTCGTGATCTCCGCCGACGCGGGATCCATGAATATGATCCGCTCCTCGTCGACGAACGGCGCGTATAATTTTTTCATCATGGCGCGGGCCTGTTCCGAAGCCGCCCCGACGACCACCCTGTCCGGGCGCAGGCAATCTTCGACCGCCATGCCCTCCTTGAGGAATTCAGGGTTTGAGAGTATCTCCACAGGGTGACTGGCCCCGCGTTCCTTGAGGCGCACCTCGATCCTGTCGCAGAGCAGCCTGCTCGTGCCAACCGGAACGGTGGATTTCACGACGATGAAGCACGGCCCCGTCATGCATCCGCCAATCCCGTCCGCCACGGACAGGACCTGCGCCATGTCCGCCTCCCCGTTCTCGCAAGGCGGCGTGCCGACGGCGATGAAGCAGACGTCCGACCCGCTCAGCCCGTCATTGATGCTGGTCGAAAAATTAAGGTTGCCTGACGCGATGTTTTTCGCCATAAGCTCCTCAAGGCCCTGCTCGTATATCGGCGCCTTGCCTTTTTTAAGCATCTCAACGCGCCGCGCGTCTATATCCACGCACCAGACGCGATTGCCCTTTTCCGCAAAGCATGTCCCTGTCACGAGGCCCACGTAGCCAGCCCCGACAACGCATATATTCATCAGCATAATCCCCCTTGCCGCTTCCGCTCATAAAATGGCGCGAATACTTTATCATCTGCAAAATCTGTGTCAATGGCTCAAGGTGTTCCTCGGACCACAGGTTCCGAATCAAGGACCTGAGTTCCAACAGCAAACCTCAAAAAATAGGTCCCCAAAGCTCAGCCCAGGCGTTTTTTGTCTTGTGACACTCTTTAAATGCCCACTAA
>JAIROA010000064.1 GCA_031257775.1 Synergistaceae bacterium | reverse complement strand
CTGACTCCCCAATGGTGTGCATACTCGGGATGGCTAGGGTTATTATCTATGTCTATGCCATTCATATCATACCTGGTGAGAATATACGCCCCCCAGTTATGACAAAACTCATGTAGGGTCGGCCCCGAGGCAATGCCTTGATCGTAGGTGATAAACATAGCCGATTTTAACTTCCCAAAAGAACCCCATGCCGCAGCACTATTAAAGATACCTCGCCCAATGCCGTCAATAGCGTTGCTTACTGCAAAATTAACGCCATATAAGTGCGTTATATCGGCTGTTTCAGCTCTTTTTTTATCCAAGACAAAAAACAAGAAATCGAAGTCGTCTTTGAATTTTTCGTAAATCAACCTGGATATTGGCAGTAAAGCGTTAGCAATAGAAGAAGTATTGCTTGTGTTTAACTTGGAGAGCTGGTCGCTGTCTATTACGACCTTCAGCAAGATGTTGTTCGGGTCAATGTCGGAGGCAGGCAAATATAACCCGTCTCCGAGGTTAGTTCCGCCACCTGCGCCTCGGCGGGTCGGGCTTTGCGAAGAGTTTATTTCTTGAGTGCTGTCAGCGGGCGCAAGCAACGGGTTGTCGCCGAAAGCCCCGTCATAGCGATCCCCAATAGTAAAAACGTCATTGGCTTGGGCGATCTTGCCCAAAAACGAGATTGTCAGCAGAAACAAAAGCAACAGAACTAGACGGCTTCTCCAAATCCTTTTACTGCCACGATATATAACTGCCCGCCATTGCTTGTTCATTCATAAGCACTCCTTCCAGAGCAGAAAAAGCTAAATAGCCCAAATCATAGTCTCCTATCTTTGAATTCATTTGAGCGCCTCAAGTCCAGCGCTTAATTTTCATTCAGCAAACCTCCCTGTTAAAAACTTTGCCGCTGATCAATTTTTGTTCCGACAAAAAGTATTATCTGTAAGCCCCTGTTGTTTTTACACTAAGCAATTGATTTTAGCCGCCAAAGTACGCTTATGATCTTCTTCTTAAGGTAAAGCAAGAAAAACTGTTTTCGGGGCACTGTATCGCAATATTAGTGTAATATAATCATTACCTGCCGTTAATAAACTTGCTTCTTCGGTGAAACATGACATAATGCACCCTGTATTAACGTCTTTGCTGTAGGAATTGATGAATTGGCACCCCTCCATGTTTTATAGTTAAAAGATGAACATGCCTCCGATGACACAATTATTTTTATTGGTGCATCACGAGCACATACACTTTAGCAGATAACGCTGTTTAGGTAAACCGTGATATTGAAATATTGAAACCATAGACGCAATTTTAGCGCTTTGAAACTTAACATTAAAGGTTTAGCTCCAGATAAACATTATCCATCGCCTCTCGGTCAATGCCAATATATCTAAGTGTATCCCCGCTTGTGGAGTGGTTGAGGAGTTTTTGCACCAAGCCGATGTCCCCTCCAGTCCTTTTGTATGCATGGTAGCCAAAGGTCTTGCGCAGAGAGTGCGTCCCGATCTTCTCCAGCCCAACAGACGCCCCCGCTTCCTTTAGTATGCGGCGGGCTTGCCAGCGGCTTAAAAACCCGCCCCGTTTTGAGGCAAATAAAGGCTCTAAAAGCCCTGCTTTGGGGCGCAGAGCAATGTATGCCGTGATCGCTTTTTTAACCGAGGCGTTAAGCGGGAAACGCTTCATCTTGCCTGTTTTACGCTCTTTTAGGGCCACGGTATTGACGATTTGCCGCTGATCGTTGATCACATCGCCCAGCGTGAGGGAAAGCAAATCGCTTATCCTGAGCGCCGTGTTTATCCCCATCGTGAAAAGCAACGCATCCCTTTCCCCGCGCGTTCTCAGTATCGCTTTCATTTCTGAGATTTTGCCTATTTCCCTGATCGGGTCAACTTCCATTTGGTTGCTCCTTTCCAAAACGGCTTATGATAATATTCAAAACACAATGCAAATAACAAGTTAACTATCGTATTTAAGGCAAGTATTATATGCACCAATAAAAATAATTGGAGCGATAACATTTGTGCGGCCTCACGCGGAGGACGCACATCTTGTTGAGTTGTCTCCCGTCAGGCTGAAAATACAGCGCTAAATACGGCATTGCCGCCATCCCGGCTTTCGCGCTGGCGTACTCGTGCCGCGCTTCTCTCACGCGCATAAAACTTGCGTTGAAGGTAAGGCCTCAAAACGCGTGGAAGATAAAAGCGCCGTCCCATCAGGCACATCAGGCATTATATCTTTTACGCGCCAGAGGCAAAGGCTTGTTACTAATTCAATTAAATTTAGCTGAGCCAAGTCAACTCGTCTGTTATGAGTTGATTTGGAATTAGAATAAGTTCCCTTGCCTCAGCAAGTGGAGTATGTCAAAATATTTCTCTGCTTCTTTGAAGCGGGTTTGTTTTTTTAAAAAGGAAGTGGATTTGATGATAGGTTATTTTGACGGGGCATCGAGAGGGAATCCCGGGGAGGCAGGGGCTGGCGCCTGCATCGTTGGCGACGGCGGGGAAATCGTCTGGGAGTGCGCCGAGTACCTGGGAGTAAAGACTAACAACGAGGCCGAGTACACGGCGCTCCTGCGGCTTTTGGCGGAAGCCCGCTCGCGCGGCCTGAACGAGCTGGAGATAAAGGGCGACAGCAAGCTTGTGGTCTGTCAGGTGAGCCGCCAGTGGAAGATAAACCTGCCGCATCTGAGAAAACTCGCGGAGTCCGCGTGGCAATTGATGGATGGCCTTGACGTAAAGCTTTCATGGACGCCGCGCGAGGGCAACAAACTTGCCGATGCTCTGTCGAACAAGGCTATCGACGAAAGGGAAACGATGGCGTAGATAACGGCCAAAGAGCCGATGATCGGCAGGGCGCTTACAGTCGAGGACGTGTTTGTCAAAAACGACGAGGAGCGCCGCCTTTACGAGCTGCGCGAAAAAGGGCGGCTGGAATTCGAGAACGCCATGTTTGCCGCGGAACGCCGGGGTGAGCTTATAGGCGAACTCAGTGGTATGCGGACATCGGCCCGCATTCGCGAAGCCTACGCAATTGGCGTTATGTCATGGCTTGGCGCTTTGCCTTGCGTGGACTACGTCGGCGGCGTGGAAAACTTTTTTCAACATCTTTCCCGTGCCGCCGTCAATGCCTCTTACGGCAATGGCGCCTTCGTCCGTTATCCCGTAGGCGACGCAGTCAAAATTCCCGTCCTCCGTGATGATCGTGACGGCACGGCCGATTGTGCCGCATTCCGCCCTGTACGAATCGAGCAGCCTTTCGCGCCCTTCGGGGCTCTCTATGAGCGCGGAAGCTTCATCCAGCTCTTCAAGCACCAGCGCGAGAAGCTCCGGCAGGTCAAAAAAACGCCCGCTCTCCGCTGAAAGGGACGTAGGCACGGGCTTTTGCGGCGCGCATGAAATAAGCTCTTCCTTCGTGCGGTTGACGTTTATCCCTATGCCAGCCACCGCGTAGCCGAGGCGTTCCGTCCCCGCGCATTCGCAGATGATGCCGCAGACCTTCCGGTCGCCTATAAGGACGTCATTAGGCCATTTTATCGAGACATCGGCAGCAGGAAGAGCCTTCCGGATGGCGCGCGACACGGCAAGCGCGACTGCGAGCGAGAGCAGCGGGGCGTCCTTTATTGGCATGTCGCGCCTTATTATCACCGAAAACGTGAGATCCTTGCCGGGAAGGGATAGCCATGTCCTGTCGCGCCGCCCCTTCCCTGAATTTTGCCGGTCCGTGACGAAAACGCTGCCGTCCGGCGCTCCGCGCCTTGCCGACTCACGCGCCAGTGTCTGGGTGGAAGGCGTCTCGGGCATCGCGTTTATCTCGTGCCTCGAACCCGGTTTCCGCATGAATTTTTTTGCCGTCTGCCAGTCTATAGGTTTATGCTGTTCAAAGTTCCCCAAAAAAATCCCCTCTATCCGCCGATAAAAAAATGTATACGCATATCATCCCAGCCAGTCCTGAAATTATACATGACTATGCAATTTAGTCAGGCACAAGGCACGGAGTTGCCGGACGAGCGCGGCGAATCGGCGTCGGTCATGGATGGCCGGAGAGCCTGGCAAAAAAAATCGGTTCAGGATAGGGATGTATGAGCGGTCCGATTCGCGTAACGAGGAGGCGGCTTCGTGCCTTGCGCGGCACCCTGCGGCAACCCGATAGAGGCAAGTTATAGTGCTGTTTACTGCCCATCCAGTTTCATATATACTTGCCGCGAATTTTATACGCGAGGGGAGAGTGTTTTTCAAATGTATAAGATCGTTTTGCTGAGGCATGGGGAGAGCGCTTGGAACAAGGAAAACAAATTCACCGGATGGGTGGACGTTCCTCTCTCCGAAAAGGGCGCGAGCGAGGCCGTCCAGGCGGGGAAGTTCTTGAAGAGCGAGGGTTTCTCGTTCGACATGGCATTCACGTCCGTCCTGAAACGCGCGATAAAGACGCTCTGGCTGGCGCTGGAGGAGATGGACGAAATGTGGCTGCCCGTCGTGAACTCGTGGCGGTTGAACGAGCGCCACTACGGAGCGCTCCAGGGCCTCAACAAGGCTGAGACGGCCCAGAAGTACGGCGACGGCCAGGTGAAGATATGGCGGCGCAGCTACAGCACGCGCCCGCCGCTCCTCGATAAATCTGACGACCGCTATCCCGGGAAAGATCCAAGATACGCGGGCCTTGCGGAGGACGAGCTTCCCGCGGGGGAATGCCTTGCCGATACAGTGGCGCGCGTCATCCCCTACTGGAATGATGCCATAGTGCCGGAGATAAAGTCCGGAAAGAGGCTGATCATAGCGGCGCACGGCAACAGCCTGCGGGCGCTTGTGAAGTACCTCGACGGCATGTCGGAGCAAGATGTCATAGAGCTTAACATCCCGACAGGCATACCGCTCGTGTATGAGCTGGGAAGCGACATGAAGCCGTTGTCCCGCCGATACCTCGGGGATCCGGAAGCTGTGGCGGCCGCCGCTGCGGCCGTTGCGAATCAGGGCAAGGCGAAGTAAGCGAGGGCATTGTTATAATGAACCGCTTTATGGATCGCGCCAAGGAATTGCTGGCGGAAACGTTCGCTATGGACGCTCATTTCGACCTTGCAATGGATATGGACGACAGGAGGGAGAGAGGCGACCGCCGCGTCTGGTCCGCCCGTCACGCATGGCCGATAAAGACCGGGGGATGGAACTGCGTCGTCTCCTCGCTCTTCATACACTCCTGGCAGCTTCCAGAGATGGGGCTCAGGAAGGCTCTGGATCAGATATCGGCGCTCTTCTCTGAAGCGGAAGAGCAGCCGGAGGAGATCGCTCTTTGCACGAGCATCAAAGAAGCGGACAATGCGAACGCTGCCGGAAAGACGGGAATATTGATCTCGTTCGAAGGCCTTGACCCGCTTGGGAACGACCCGGCGCTGCTCTCGGTGTTTTACCGTCTTGGCGTCCGCGCCGCGGGCGTCGCGTGGAGCAGACGAAACTATGCCGCGGACGGATGCTCCTTTAGCCCGCTAAAAGAGGGGCGCAAGGGAGGGCTGACGGCGTTCGGGGTCAGCGTGATCGAGGAAGCGGAGCGCCTTGGGATGATACTCGATATCAGCCACCTAAACGACGAGGGCGTTTGGGATCTGGCGAAATTCACAAAAAAGCCCTTTATCGCGTCCCACTCGAACTGCAGAGCGCTCGTGCCTGTCAAAAGGAACCTCACGGATGAACAGATAAAGCTCGTCGCCTCACGTGGCGGCGTGATCGGGATGAACGGGTGCAGCGCGTTCGTCAGCGGAAAAAAGGGCGAGGGCATTGGCCCCGCGGATCTCGCCTTGCATATCGATCACATAGTGAAACTCGCAGGGGACGACCATGTCGGCCTAGGGCTGGACTGCTGCGACGGTTTTGCGAATTTTTACGAGGGGCCTCTTTCTGTCGAAACCTACGACTCAATAAAGGGACATAGCCACCTGCCGGATTTAGTGGCGGTTCTGTTGGAAAAGGGCTACAGCGACGACAGCGTTAAGAAGATAGTAGGAGGCAATTTCAGGCGCGTCTACGAAGAAGTCATAGGATAATGTGACATAGTCATATTGGATAATTGGCAGGACAGCAAAACAGGCCCCTAAAGGCCTGTTTTGCTGTCCTGCCGTTAAATATCTACTGCGCGATAGCGCTGACCGGGCACGTGGAGACGCAAGCGCCGCACTCAATGCAGGTATCCGCGTCCACGGAAGCCTTCCCGTCGTTCACGCTGATGGCACTCGTCGGGCAAACGCCCACGCACGCCTCGCAGCCGATACAAGTATCCTGATCCACTACTGCTTTAGCCATTAAAAATTCCTCCCATTTTGGTTAAGTTAAAGCCCTAAGGGCCTTACCGCGATTTTCCAATTCTATCACAGAAAGCCGTTTGATACCAAATCATCATAAATGTTCTTGATGTCCGGGCAGAGGCCTGGAAAAGAGCTTTAGCGGAGGTTTTTTGTCATTGCGTGAGGCTTGCTGGTATAATTTCATCAATATGCCTGTGCGGCTTATAATTGCGTACGGTCGCAAGCGGCGGCACGATAAAGGTCAAAGAATTCCTGGCGGAGGAGGGGCGAAATGAGGGAGATAGACGCTGAACTCGTTGCGTCGGCTGTGGAGGGCCTGTGCGTTGACGCGAACTATCGCATATCGGAAGACATAGCGAGGGCGCTCAAGTCGGCAAGCGGCGCTGAGGAAAGCGCGCTTGCCCGGGGCGTTATAAACGATCTGCTGGAAAATGCCGCCATAGCGGGCGAGGGTAACCTGCCGCTCTGCCAGGACACGGGAATGGCCGTCGTCTTCGCGGAGGTCGGACAGGACGTTCACGTGTCCGGCTCGCTCTCTTGCGCCATCAACGAGGGAATCAGGCGCGGATATGAGAGCGGCTACTTGCGGAAATCCGTCGTTTCCGACCCCATAGACAGAAAAAACACCAAGGACAATACGCCCGCCGTCATCCACTATGACATCGTTCCGGGCGACTCGCTTCTTTTAACGGTCGCCCCGAAAGGATTCGGCAGCGAGAACATGAGCGCGCTTGCCATGCTGAAGCCGTCCGAGGGCATTGAGGGCGTTAAAAAATTCGTCATCGAGACTGTGCGGAAAGCCGGCCCCAATCCATGCCCGCCGGTCATTGTGGGCGTGGGCGTCGGCGGCACCGCCGATTACGCGTTCCTTTTGGCTAAAAAGGCGCTTCTCCGGGAGGTCGGAAGCCCGAATCCGGCCGCGTTTTGGGATGAGGCTGAGCGCGAGCTGATGGCCGGGATAAACGCGCTTGGAATAGGCCCTGCTGGCTTAGGAGGGCGCACGACCGCTCTTGCCGTTTTTATAGCGCCTTACCCGACTCACATAGCTGGCCTTCCGGTCGCCGTCAATATCGGCTGCCACTCGACGAGACATAGGTCTGTGCGCCTGTAGGGGGATTGATGGATATGGGCAGGACGGAAAAAATAAAAAAAATATCGACGCCCCTCTCAGACGAGGCAATAATGGGGATGTCCGCCGGGGACAGGGTGCTTATTTCCGGCACGGTCTACACGGCGCGGGACGCGGCCCATAAGCGCATGTCCGAGATTATGGCGGAGGGCGGCGACATGCCTTTCGATTTCCAGGGCCAGATCGTCTACTACGCCGGGCCGAGCCCCGCCAGGCCAGGGGCCGCCATAGGCTCTATAGGCCCCACTACGAGCGGGCGCATGGATTTATATTCTCCCGCGCTCATAAGGCGCGGGCTCAAGGCAATGATAGGCAAAGGGGTGAGAAGCGGCCTGGTGAAGCTGGCAATCGCAGAGTGCGGGGGCGTGTATATGGTCGCCATAGGCGGCGCGGCCGCGCTGATTTCCAGAAGCGTCAGGAGCGCGCGGATAATCGCTTTCCCGGATCTTGGCACGGAAGCGATAAGGCGGCTCGACGTAGAGGATTTCCCGGCCATAGTGGCTATCGACCCGCACGGAAACGATATATATGATATGTACGATACATACGGATAAAATACGGATAAAGCGCTTCACCCGCGCTTCGCGCGGCATTCGCTTCCTGTACATATCGCATTGCTATGAGTTATACTAATCACTCATTGTCCGAAATAACGGCGGGGGAATTTGCATGGGCGCGGAGTACGGCATTTTTCATATAATAAGCCACACCGACCTTGACGGCGTGGCGGCTGCGGCGCTGGCATGGCGGGCGGCCTACCACAGGGGATCTCCGATACGGCTCACGCTGTCCGGTTACGGGGAGGTCGACAACGCCATACTGGAGGCGATGAAAAACGGGGACGGGATGACCGTCATCGACCTCTCGCCGCAGTTTCAGGCGACAGTTGACGAGATAGACAGGACGTTCATCCCTGGCAGCCCCCCGTTCATTTTCGACCACCACAAGAGCACATTCGAGAAGTACGCGAACCGGCCCTGGATAGTGGCGGACGTAGACTATTGCGGGGCAATGGTCTACTGGAACTGGCTGCATTCCGGCAACGCGGACGGCGAGACGCTTGCCATGATAGAGCCGCTGCGCCATATCGTGCGCGTAGCGAACGACAGGGATCTCTGGATAAACGAGGATCCCGACGGCAGGTTATGGCAAGCGATGGTGACACTTTGCGGGGAGTGGGGCGCCCTGTCGCGGCTGATCGCGAACCCCAGCGCGGTCTTCACGGACAGCGAGAGGGCCGCCGTCACGGGCTTCGTGCGCCGCCAGGAAGAGCGTTTCAAGCGCGCGAAGGAACATCTGGCAAGGAATCGCTCAGGGCGCGGGGATTTCCTGTTTCTGGGGGACGGGTTTCTCGAATTCGGCGACACGTCGGATTTTTGCGGAATGTTGCTGGACAGGCCGGACAGTGCGGAGGAAAACGCTCCTATTTTGGTGGCTCTCGCGTACCGGAAGCCCGGCGGCGGGTGGGCCGTGTCGTTGCGCAGCCGTAGCGGGCTTGCGGGCCGCGTCGTCTCGCTTCTCAAGGACGGGCGGAAAATCCGCGGGGGAGGCCACTTAGACGCCGCCGCGCTCTATTTCCCGAAAGATTACAACGAGAGCGGGATACGGGAAAGCATTTCGGCGGCTCTGTCCGCCCAGAGCAAAAGCGCTTCCGGCATGGGCGTCACGCTTGGCGATCTCTTTAAGGGATCAATGTGATGGCGTACAGGATAGCGATATTTTACGCTTCCGCCGGAGACGGCAGCAGCACGGCCGCTGAAGCGCTTAAGGAGTGGTTCGAGGCTGAATACCCGGAGTCCGGAGTGCTGTGCAAGGATGTGCTGGACTACGTTCCGAAGTGGATCCGCTGGAGCGTCGTGAACGCGTATCTCTCGATGGCCAGGAACTACCCGTGGATATGGTCGCGTTTTTACCGCAGCACGGATCTCGCGTCTGGCAGGGAGCTATTCGCGGACTTCTGGGGCGACATCCATAAAAGCATCGGCCGGACCTACCTGAAATATATGATTCACGACATAGAGGAGTTTGCCCCGGACGCGATCCTCGCCACTCATTTTTTAGGAATGCCCTCGCTTCTTGACAGATGGGAAAGGTCGTGCCCGATATACTTCGCGGGCACTGATTTTTTAAGCCACAGGCTGCAGCGCGACCTGCGCTACGACGGCTGGTTCGTCGGCAGCGCTGAGTCGGCCAGGCAGCACAGGGCCGATAAAGTGCCGACTGCCGGCGTGACGGTTCTCGACTTCGGCATACCCATATCGCGGAAGTTCTTGAGCCCGCCAGGCAGGGAAGAGGCAAGGAAAAAACTGGAAGTGGACGAGAACGCTGTCATGATACTGGCCTCAGGCGGCAGCATCGGCGCGGGGCCGCTCGGCGTGATCGCCGATTCGATGCTCGACTGCACGGACTGGCGCGTCGATCTTTTCTGCGGAGGCAACGACGCGATGAGGAATTCCCTGAGGGATAAATATTACCCCTTCAAGCATATAAACGTGCATGGCCATCCTGAGGACATACTCGATTATTACGCGGCAAGCGATGTGACGATTCTCAAGCCCGGAGGGATCTCGTGCGCCGAGGCGCTCTCGATGGAGCTGCCCCTTCTGCTCTTCGACCCCCTCCCCGGGCACGAGCAGCACAACTGCGACTATCTCTTGGAGCGCGGCGCCGCTCTGAGGCTCTTTGAAAACCGCATGGCCGGCGAGCAGATAGCCGAGCTGCTGGACTCGCCCGACGAAATGGCGAAGATCGCCCGCGCCGCTGGCGAAACGGCACGTCCGTGCGCCGCGAAGGATATCCTGGCTTTCGTGACGGGGAAAATAGACGAGAGCCGCGAACAGCAAGCGCAGGAAGCCGACGCGACGGAAATAGACGTTGCCGGAGCGGAATAAATAAGAAAAAAATAAATCGTTCATTTTTCCCGCACAGCACGTCATTGTTCCTTCTTGATATCCTTTAAATCCTTTAAAGGCGCTATTTGACTAATTGCGGCCCACTGCTAGAATAAGTATGCTGTAAATACTATCGTTAAAAAATCAGGGCACCGATATCCTGGTTTTTTCAAAAAGCGCAGAGGTGAAAACGGGGATGAGTTTTTCAATAAATGTCCACTCCGAGAGTCGCGTGGAACAAATTACGCTTGATACCCCGATGATGGGGCATGAGGTCCTGACGCTCGCTGGCCTGGGCGGCAAGGACAGGACGATGGCGTGGCGGGTCAACAGGATGCTCCGCCCGCTTGGCTGGGTCATAGACGAGGACGCCGATGTCGAATTCGTCGATATGTCCACCATGGAGGGGCTTGAAATTTACGTGAGGACGCTTACGTTCGTCATGGCCTTAGCCTGCAAGAGGGCCCTTTCCAGGGATATAATCGTCCGCTACTCGATGGGCGCCAGCTACTATTGCGAGCTTACCGGCGGGCCGTCCTCCGATGAGGATGTCGAGGCGATAAGGAACGAGATGACGCGCCTCGTCTCCATGGCGCTTCCGATACACATGGCTATTCTCCCTCTCGATAAGGCCAGAAGGATATTCGACAGGCAGGGGGACATGGACAAGGCGCGTCTCATGCAGTGGACTGGCGTGGATCCTATAACGGTGTATCGCTGCGCCGGGATGTGCGGCTATTTCGGCGCTCCTCTCGCGGCGTCTACCGCTATGCTGGGGGCCTTCGACGTCACGAAATATTCTCCCGGTTTCCTGCTGCGTTTCCCGTCCATATCGAACGTCAACGAGGTGCCGCCCGTTCAGGTCGTCCCAAAGCTCATGGACGTGTTCAGGGAGTATTCGACGTGGCTTTCCGTCCTGGGGCTCTCGACGATGGACAGCCTGCACGACAGGGTATCGAACGATCAGTCCCTGGATCTGATCCTTTTGTCGGAGGCGTTCCACAGCGAAACGCTCTCACGCATAGCGCACGAGGTAATAGAACGGAAGGATACACGCCTCGTCTGTCTCGCCGGCCCTTCCAGCTCCGGCAAGACTACGACGTCGCGGCGCCTTGCGATACAGCTTCAGGTCTACGGCAAAAACCCGGTGGCGCTGGGGCTGGATGATTATTACGTTAACAGGGAGGAAACGCCGCTCGACGAAAACGGCAACCCGGATTTCGAGGCGCTCGAAGCCCTCGACGTGCCGCTTGTGAACCAGAACCTGGAGGAGCTTCTGGCGGGCCGCGAGGTTCAGCTGCCGAAGTTCGACTTCCTCTCCGGCACGCGCAAGAAGGGGCGCAGGCTGCGCCTCAAGGACGGGGACATTTTGATAATAGAGGGCATACATGGCTTAAATGACAAGCTCACGGCGAGGATAGCGCCGGAAGCGAAGTACAAGGTGTTCATTTCGCCGCTCACAGGCGTGAGCCTCGACACGTATAACAGGATCGGCTCGACGGACATACGGCTCCTGAGAAGGATCGTCCGCGACCACCGCAAAAGGGGGCATAGCCCCGAGGTTACGCTGAAGATGTGGCCGTCCGTGGTAAAGGGGTCGCACAAGCACATTTTCCCCTACGAAGAGGGCGCGGACATACTCTTCAACACGTCTCTGGTATACGAGATCGCGGTTTTGAAAGGCTACGCGGAGCCCCTCCTTCGCGCGATCCATGAAAGCTCCCCCTCGTATGGGGAAGCGAGCCGTCTTTTGTCCATGCTGAGCTTCGCGCCCGTCATCCCGTCGGAAAACGTCCCGAACCTCTCAATTTTACGCGAGTTTATCGGAGGGAGTTGCTTTGATGACTGAAGTGAGGCCAAAAGACAAGAAAGCCGGCCGGCGTTGATAATACTGCACTGCGCTTTTTCCGGAGGGCTTTTCCTCTGGGGGGAGCGTTCATTTGCCAAGACAGGGCCGCAGGGCCTCCGCAGGACGCGCAGGGCTGGGAACGGACGGCCTGCCGATCATCTGTGGGATCCGGGCGCCGATAGGATAATTCAGGCCTTGGGCGGCATAGGCTTTAAATATGACCGCCCCCTCCCTCATGACAAGGCGGAACTGTCCCTCCCGACCTATGCGGGAAAATACCCTGTCCCGTCTTCAGCCCTGCTTGGAGAAATTCCGGCAGCCTACATGAAGAAAAACGCCCCTCGCGGTATGAAAAGCTGGCTGGTGGAACAAGTCCCGCTCGACGCGCGGGACTTGTCCGCGCTGATGCCCGCTTTCACGCGCGCGGGCGCGCCGACCGTAGACGGGCGCTTTCTGGCTCAGGGCCTCATGATGGCGCTTGATCTCTGTTTTATCGCGGAGTGTTTCAGATTCGCGAGATCCCTCCTTGAAAGGGGCAGGTTTCTGCCGGATATAAAGGAGTCGGCGCCGGAGCATGGCGAAAGGCGCTATGAGTCCGTATGGCGCCCTCTGCTTGCCGGCGACGATGCCGACCATTTCTCGCGCCTCGCGAAGCTCCTGCCCCCGATTTTAAGATTCAACGGCGGCAAGCCGTTGCCGCGCGGCGAAATTCTGTCTGACATATTCCGCTTCATGATTGACGGTTTTGTCCGGTGGTTGTGGAACAGGAAGCACAGGACAGCCCAGGAGGACGAGAGCGGATACCGCAAAGGGCTTGCCCGCGTCCTGACGAAGCCGGCGTGTCAGGAGAGCGCGGGCCTATGCGAGAAAAAGAAAAGGGGGCGTCTCGTCAGCGCGCGGAATCCGCATCTTCTCTGGGTGCGGTCGCTTGGCTGGCACCCTGGGACGCATGGCATAACCGCGGCGCTTGAGCCGATATATCGCGACGTAAGGGAGTGGTGGGGCAGTTTTGAGTGGTTCGCTCACGCTCCGTTTAAGCTGTGCGTGAAGCTGACGGGCCCGGAAGGAAGCGCCGGGGCGTGGAGGCTCGAATACCTCCTGAAGCATCCCCAGATCGGCGGCATGATCCCCTTGAGCGACGTATGGTCCGGCAGCTGGCGCCATCCGGACGGCGCCAGCTGCTCCTGCGTGAGGCGCTTCGTCCTTTTGATACTTGGCCGCGTCGGGGCGATAGCTCCTCCGGTAAGAAGGAGCCTTGATGAGCACGCCCCTACTGGCTGCGATCTTTCGGACGGCGAGGCGGCGGAATTCCTGCTGTCTTTCGTGCGGACGCTTGAGAATAGCGGCGTCGGCGTGTACTACCCGGAATGGTGGCACAGGGCGTCGTCAGAAAAGCTCGCCCTGCGCGGAAGGATCACGTCGGGCACCGTTCCGGCACATTTCTTCCGCGATCTGACGGAGTCGGGCGGGCAGGGATACAGTAATGTCATGCTCGGCATAAAATGGGAGATGACGCTTGGCGGATCGCTCCTGTCAGGCGAGGACGCGGAGCTGGTAAAAAGCAGGCGCATCCCCCTCATGTTCATCCAGGGCCGATGGACGTTCATAAGGCCGGAGCGCGTAGAACGGATTACGAAGCGCATGTCGGCCCTTCCGGGGCTTGTTCCGGCGGATGAGGCCCTGCGGCTTGCCGTAAGCGACATGCATATAGACGGTTTTTCGGACTGTCCTGAGCTGGAGGAGGCGTATCGCTCGCTCTCCAACGGAGTTTCGATGGAGCTGAAGGAAAGACCGAGGGGACTGAACGGTGACCTCCGCCCTTATCAGTCACGGGGCGTCGCGTGGCTATACGCCCTTTCCAGCCTCGGCTTGGGCGCGTGCCTCGCTGACGACATGGGGCTCGGAAAGACGATACAGACACTGGCCATGATACAGCGACACCTCGACTTAGGCGAGAAGCGCCCGGTGCTTCTGATTTGCCCGACTTCCGTGCTGGAGAACTGGAGGATAGAGGCTCGGCGCTTCCTGCCGGGGCTGTCGGTTTATCTGCACCACGGGCGTTTAAGGGCCAAGGGGGATGATTTCGCGCGGGCGATAAAGGGGAAGGACATAGTTCTTACCAGCTACGCCATCCTCCAGAGGGACGCATGGCTCTGCTGCGGGACGGAGTGGGCGGGCATTGTCCTGGACGAGGCTCAGAACATAAAGAACCCGGACACGAACCAGGCGAAGGCCGCCAGGGGGGTAAAGGCTTCCTGGAGGGTAGCCCTGACCGGCACGCCGATAGAAAATCACGTCGGGGATCTGTGGTCCATCATGGAGTTTCTGATGCCGGGGCTTTTGGGCAGCAAAAAATTCTTCACCGAGGAGTACGTGAAGCCGATCCAGGAATCAAGGGATGCCGCGCTTATGAAGGACTTAAAGCGCTCCGTTTCGCCCTTCATAATGCGGAGGATAAAGACGGACCGCGACATCATGCCGAGCCTTCCAAGGAAGATAGAGACGAAGGTATTCTGTGGGCTGAAAAAAGAGCAGGCGGCGCTCTACGCGGACATAACGGACGGAATAGGCCGCGAAATCGCCGGGACGAGCGGCATGAGGCGCAGGGGGATCGTGCTTGCGGGGCTCACCAGGATAAAGCAGATTTGCGACCACCCAGCGCTCGTCCTGAAGGACGGGGACTCGTCCGAAGAGCGGTCGGCCAAGCTGGAACGCATGCTGGCTCTGGCGGACGAAATGTTCGAGACGGAATGCAGGACGCTCATATTCACCCAGTACATCGAGATGGGGAGGATATTGAAGCTTCAAGTTCAGGATCGCTTCGGCAAAGAGGCGATGTTCCTTCACGGCGCGGTCGACAAGGATTCCAGGGACAGGATGGTCAGGCGTTTTCAGGACGGCAAAGGGCCGCAGTTTTTTATACTCTCTCTGAGAGCGGGAGGTGTCGGGCTCAACCTGACCGCCGCGAACCACGTCGTCATGTACGACAGGTGGTGGAACCCCGCGGTAGAGCAGCAGGCCATAGACCGCACGTACAGGATAGGCCAGTCCAAAAACGTCCAGGTGCATATATTCTGCTGCAAGGGGACTTTCGAGGAGCGCATCGATGAGCTTATTCAGTCCAAGAAAGAGGTAGCGAACATGGTAATGGAGAGTAACGAGAGCTGGATCACGGAGCTTTCGGACAGGGAGCTTCAGCGGCTTTTGTCGCTGTCGCCGGGTGCGGTCGATTAAGCGCGTCATGGATTGCAGGAAGAGTTTATTTTCGGCAAACGGCAGCGGCATCAGGGCAAGAACCGAATTTGACCCCGCTCACTGGTGGACGCTCGAATTCGTCGGCCACATCGAGAGATGTTCGGCAAACCCAAGGCTGACCGCCTCCGCTAAGAGCTGCGCCAGATCCGGCAAAGTGCTGGAAGCCAGCCTCTGCGCGGGCATGATCGAGGCGAGGGTGCGGGGGCACGGAAAACACTCTTACCAGGTGCGCCTTTACTGCGAGCCCTTAGCTGAGGGACAGGCAATCCGCCTTAAAAGACGCCTGGCGGAGAAAGCCATCACGGCGGCCACGCTCCTGTCGGGCGAGATTCCGCCCGAAGCGGAAGAGGCGTTCGCTTCGGAAGGGCTCTCATTATTTCCGAACGGATTCGCCAGGCACCGCCGGATGTGCAACTGCCCCGATCAGGGAAGCTCATGCAAGCACATACTGGCCGTGCTTTTCGTGATAGCCGACGTCATAGACAGAGATCCGATGGCGCTCCTTAAGATCCGGGGGCTCGGCCGGGACGATCTTCTGCCGGCGCTTCTTGCGCCGAGGGGACGTCCCGGCGTCACCGCGCCCTGCCAGTCCCGCGGCGCCGATGAGGGCGTCACTTTCGAGCATCCGGGCGCGGATACGGAAAAAGAGGAACCGTTGCCGCTTGACGCGTCGTTTTACGGTGCCTCGGAGCTTCCCGGCGATCTGATGGATCTTTGGAACCGCCCCCCGGAACATGCCAGCTTCCCGGATCCGCACGCACCGATCCTGAACTTCCCGTTCTGGAAGGGCGAAGCGACATTTTCCGATTCGATAGAGCCGTATTACGAGAGCGTCCGTAAGACGCTTCGCGGCAAAGCGTAAAATGGAATAATAGATCGGCATAGGAGGCAGGAAACAATGATCGATAAGTCGCTGGAGCTTTTAAAGCCGTTCGAGGCGGAGGGCATAGATGCGCTGTTTGTCGTGACGCCCGCCAATCAGAGGTATCTTGAGGGTTTCACGGGCGGGGACTGCTTCATGCTCTCCACAGGGAAGAAAAATTTCCTGATAGCCGACTCGCGCTACCTGGAGATGGCCCAGAGGGAGTGCCGGAATGCCGAGGTCGTCCCTCATCGGGCACCGAACCCGCCCCTGCATGACGTCGTGGCCAGCCTGGCCGCCGATAACGGACTGCGCAGGATAGGTTTCGAGAAAGACCGGCTTGTCTGGGGGCTTTATGACGATATCGCTAAGGCCTTGAGCCGCGCCGGGGCCGAACTGGTCCCGACGTCTTCGCTGGTTGAGGGCATAAGGGCAAGGAAGTCTCCCGAAGAGGCAAAGAAGATCGAAGCTGCTTGCGCGATTGCGGACAAGGCGCTGAAAGATGCGCTTCCTCTCGTAAAAGCCGGCATCTCGGAGCTGGATCTCAAGATCGAGCTGGACTACAGGCTGAAAACCGGCGGCGCGGAAGACGCCGCTTTCGACACGATGGTCCTGTTCGGCGCGCGCCCGTCTCAGCCCCACGCGAGTTCGCGCCGCGATGTGCCGCTCGCGCCAGGGGATTTTATCCTTATCGACTATGGCGCCTGCCTGGACGGCTACAGATCGGACACGACGCGGACGTTCGTCTTCGGACGCGCGAGCGGTGAGCAGAAGGCGGCCTACAGCGCCGTTCTGAAGTCCCAGGAAGAGAGCCTTCGCATGGTCGCTCCGGGGGCAAACGGCAGGGAGATAAACGACATGGCTCTCGGGATAATAAGAGGCCGCGGCCTCCCCGCGTTCGAGTATGGCATAGGGCACGGCGTCGGCCTTGAAATCCACGAGGTTCCCTTTATGAGGCAGAACACGGACGTTTTGCTAGAGACCGGCATGGTAGTCACGATAGAGCCCGGATCTTACAAACCTGACTGGGGCGGCATCCGCATAGAGGACACTGTTTTGGTCACGCCGGACGGGCACAGGGCGCTGACGCGCTTTCCGAAGGAACTTATGGAGCTTTAGGCGGCGCGTTTCTTAGGGAAAAAAGTCCGATTTACAGGGCACGATATATCTGCTAAAGTTATGGCATGGGGGTGTTTTGCTTGAAAAAACTGTTTGCGGTTCTCGCGTTTGCGGCGGTTCTATCCTGCGCGCCAGCCAGCTGGGCTTTTGACAAGGGCTTGTTTCCTTTAGACGAGCCGGCCATGGAAAACGAATACGAACCGGAAATGGCCTTGTCAGACATGGCGTTTTCGCAAAACCCGTCAGACTGGACTGCGGTGATCGTGAAGCAGGATTCAGGGCAGCGCGTTCTTATCAGGCTATACGGAAAGGCAAGGGATGGCGTCATGCCTAAAGACGCTCTTGCCGGCGTGAGCGGCATCGACTCGCCAAGGACATGGATCGGCAACGCAAGCGGCGAGGGCAATAGCGGCGACGGCTACGTAATAATAGAGGGCACGGCGGCAAGCGAGGATGACGCGAGGAACGCGCGCGTGAACTGGATCGGCTACGATGAAAACGGCCGCACGCTCATTCAGGATTTTTCCGGCAGCCCCATAATGGTGAATGAAATGTCCGGCACGGTCACGGCCCCCGCGAAGTCAGGCGGCTGCGACGCGGGATTCGGCGGTTTGTTTTCCTCCTTTGCCATAGCCTCTCTGGCAGCCATCAGCTGCGCCAGGAGAAAAACCGAAGCCCACGGCTGATTTCCGCAGTCATACATAATGCGAAAAGTGAAACGCCGATACTCCGAGGGTCAATCTAAACTATTGACAATGAATGATTGAATGATATCATGTTTACTGCCGAGACAGGAAATCTGACGACTGGAGGTAGCGGGATGTCCCTTCAAAGCCGGCGACGACGATTTATGCGAAACGTTGACATGAAAATCGATGCAGCGGAAAAAGCGTTGAAGGGGACATGGCGCTTCCGTATTCCGGCGACAGAGAGGAAATGCCTTGGCTGAGAGCGTTTCCCGCAAAGGGCGGAAGCATAGGAAAATAGCAGGATAAGCCCGCGCCCCTGAGCAGATGCCGAAGAAAGGATCCGGCGATTTCGTCCGGGCCAAGTAGGCGTCCGAGCGGTTCCCGTAAGGAACTTTAAAGAAGGAGGACGCGGCGCGGCAGCGCTTCGTCAATGAGGGTGGCACCGCGGGTTTAGTGGATGAAAACTCGTCCCTCTTATTGGTTTATGACCGATAAGAGGGACGAGTTTTTTTATGTGCGCGAACTGTATTATCAATATTATCAAAAAACTGGAGGGGTTGTAATGTCATGCAACGCGGAGAAAAAAGGGAAGGTCGTTCTTGCTTATAGCGGAGGTCTCGATACGTCCGTCGCCATACCGTGGCTCAAGGAGCAAGGCTATGAAGTAGTGACCATGACCGCTGACGTAGGCCAGCAGGCCGACGACATGGACGAGATAAACGATAAGGCCATAAAGACAGGCGCCGTTACCGCTCACATGCTCGATCTTCGCGAAGAGATGATCGAGAAGTTCATCTGGCCCGGACTTAAAGCAAACGCGCTTTATGAGGGGGTCTATCCGCTGAATTCAGCTTATTCCCGCCCCATCATCGCGCAGGCGCTCATTCATATCGCGCATCTCGAGGGCGCTGTGGCCATTGCGCACGGCTGTACCGGCAAAGGGCAGGATCAGGTTCGCATAGAGGTGTGCGCGAATGCCCTTGATCCTGGGATAAAGGTCTTAGCGCCCGTCCGCGACTGGCATATGACGCGCGAGGAGGAGATGGAGTACGCCGAAAAGCATGACGTCCCGGTGCCGACGACCAGAAAGAGCCCCTACAGTTTGGATGACAACATCTGGGGCCGTTCATGCGAGTGCGGCGTGCTTGAGGATCCCTGGAACACGCCGCCCGCAGGGGCTTACGGCCTTACGGTTGACCCCGCTGACGCTCCCGACAAGCCGGAAATAATAGAGATCGCCTTCGAAAAGGGCATTCCGGTCGCGCTCGGCGGCAAAAAGCTGGGGTGCGTCGAGCTGATAGAAGCCCTAAACAAGGCAGCCGGCGCTCACGGCGTGGGCCGCGTCGACATGGTGGAGAACAGGCTCGTGGGCTTCAAGAGCCGCGAGGTGTACGAGTGCCCGGGCGCGGTCACGCTCATCACGGCTCACAGGGCGCTCGAGACGATAACCCTCAGCAAGGACGTCATGAGGACAAAGGGCGATCTCGAGAAGAAATTCTCAGAGCTGCTCTACGAGGGCTACTGGTTCTCGCCGCTTATGGACGCCATTCACGCGTTTATCGACAAGACGCAGGAAACGGTGAGCGGCACAGTGAGGGTGAGGCTCTACAAAGGCCAGGCCGTGGTCGAGGGCATGAAGTCTGATGAGGCGATCTATCGTTATGACCTTGCCACGTATTCCGACGGCGACGCTTTCGATCACTCCTCAGCGGACGGCTTCATAAAGGTCTGGGGTCTTCCGATCAAGACGTGGACGCAGTCTCACCCGGAAAGCATACATAAGCTGTCCGAAGTGAAGGACAAAAAACTTACTGCGTAGGCATTTTGAAACGGGCCGCATCTAATTTCAAACGCGCCATAAGCGTGCTTGAAATTAGATGCGGGATGGAATTAGCGGACGAAGAGGGATTTAGTGCTTAATTGTCGCGGCACCCGGTATAAGATAAAGGTCGAAGGACAAAGTAACTGCAACTTTGCCAAAGTGACTGCAACCCAAGAAGCGCAGGATTTAGTTTTTAGCAAATACGTGTAAACAAAAACTTGCAAAGGGACAGGAAAAGCACACAAGGGGACAGTATTTTGCGGCCCATAGACACAATAAAGGCCATAGCCGAGCGGAGGTTGCAATATTTCGTTGTTTTCGTCAGGGCAATTGCAACCCCAAAAGTAACTACCATTTGTCAATATATTGTCATGCGGCTATACAAACGAAAATCAGTTGTCCCGGTCGGCTATTTTTTCAGCAGTTTCGGCAGAAGGACAACGTTTTTTGGCTCAATTGACACAAGCCCGAGTTTTCGGATAACATCAGACCCATAGATGCCGGAGAAAATCTCAGCGGGCGTTCTGTCGTTCCATTTTGGGCGCGGCAGCGAATTGACGTGAGACATCATCAGATTGACGTCCGCTTGTGTCAAATCGTCGAGCGACGTGCCCTTTGGACAAATCCGGCGAATGTGTTCATGATTGCGCTCGCAGCGTCCTTTCTCGAATGAGGCGTTCGGGTGGCAATAGAAGACTCTTGTGTTGCCCGGTCCGCACAGATTCTCGAGGAAGGTTGGGTCGGAAAATTCGCTTCCGTTGTCGGTTAAGATCAACGGAAACAAACGCGAAAAGAGTTCTTTGCCGAGAGTGTCGCGGAGCCGGACGAACCAATCCGCGACACTCTTAGCGTTGTGACGGT
>JAIROA010000007.1 GCA_031257775.1 Synergistaceae bacterium | reverse complement strand
TGATTCAGTCGTTCGGCGATTGATTTGGGAGCCGAGCGTAAGTACACTATGTTTCGAAATTGAAAACTTATATAGCAATTTTAAGGGCCTGCCAGAATACCCTGGCATTATGTCAGGCTCTATAGAGTTGCAGGAAGTTGTTCAAGTTGAATTCGATGTTAAAACTGACGAAAATCGGCTTGTCATTTTCGAATTTCTCGCGGAGATGGTGGGGAAGAATGAGTGTAAAGTATCAGTGTCATTCTGGCCTGTTGGTAAAATCAGCGCATTGTGTCGATCGGTATGTTTTCCTAAAAACATGCCCTAAAATTTATAGAACGTAAGCAGGGAAGACCTGTTGCCGTTTATAAAACCATACTTGTACCTACGTTTTCCATCGAGCAAATATACGCTTGGCTTGCAGAAGAAAGCTCTTAGGAATCGTTATGCCGTCCTCTGTGACAGTTTTGTTAGCGGCCATTATAGGAACAGGGTTGCAGCCGCCCTTCACTATTTCAATGTCCCTTACGCGGAATCTGTTCCCGCAGTTCTGGCAGACGAACACGCTCCCTTCCTGCACATAGTAGCCGCTGCCTGAGTCAAAGCAGACCTGGCACGTGTTGAATGCCGTCCGTATCGTGCCGTCGGGCGCTTTCACAGCGAATACCTCCATCTTCGTCCCGTCCGCGTCGACGGGATAAAAGACGGCTTTTTCCGAGATTTCCCCGGCAGGGATATACAAGTCCCCGTTTTCGAGCTGCCCGGCGGCATCCGCCTGGCATAGCGCCGAGGCTGAAAATGCGAGAGCTAATATCGATATCCGTAATCTGCCGTGCTTTGCGTCTTTCATTTCGCTTCTCCTTTTTCGTGCCATTCTGAAAACGGCTGTCACTTCAAATCGAACGGCTTCAGGAATTTTTCAGCCTCAAATTTCCGCCCTCTCGCATCTTCGAGGGGGACTTTGGCATAAGTCCAGCCATCGACTTTCGAAGGATCGGCCCCGGCGTCTATGAATACTTTCGGATCCAGCACGAACACGATGTCCTTGTCGTTCTTGCTCATGTCCTTAGCCCACTCGAACACATTGCCCGGCGCCACGGTGACGCCGTAATGATCGAGCGCGGCGTGGTAGCCTATGGATTCCCTGTCCAGCTTCACGATCTGCTCGAATGACGATAGCGGCGTTATGCCGCCGCTGTAATCGAGCGGCTTTTGGGATAGTTTTGTGCCGACCATCAGTTTGCCTGGGCCATTAAGCATCCCTTTCATTTCCATCGGCAGTTTATCCAGGTCGGCGCCGGCGTTCACGAATGGCTCGGCATCGAAGCAGATATAAGCGTCGAACATGCGTCCAGGCCTATCCTCCTTGCGCCACCAGAACGCGGCTTCCCCGTCCGGGGCAGTCAGAACCCATGTCCCGTCGGCGTCGTCGGATGCGGGGGGAAAATCGAGCGCGCCCAGCATCTCACCGAACGACGTTATGGCCGTCTGCCCGACCAGATCGGTGTTAAAGGCGGCAAGGACGGGGCCTGGTGCGGCAGTCCAGACGATCCCGAGCGCTAAAATCAGCGCGGCCGGCTTGTGAAGAGCGTGAAGCGGATTTTTAAACATTGCGGTCATTCCTCCTGTAAGTTTAGCCTTTCGCGCGGCTCGGCGCGAAATGCCTGAGCCTTAGCGCGTTCGTAAGGACCGATACGGAACTGAGCGACATCGCGGCTGCGGCCAGCATGGGATTTAGGAGCGGGCCGCCGAATATGTGCAGTATCCCCGCCGCCACTGGAATACCGGCGGTGTTGTACGCGAAAGCCCAGAACAGGTTCTGCTTGATGTTCCGTATAGTGCTTCTCGACAGCGATATCGCGGTCGGCACGTCCATGAGGTCGCTCTTCATAAGCACGATGTCCGCCGATTCCATCGCGATGTCCGTCCCGGATCCTATCGCTATCCCTATGTCCGCCTGAACCAAGGCGGGAGCGTCGTTTATCCCGTCCCCCACCATCGCCACGCGAAACCCATCGCCCTGCAGTTTTTTTACCTCGTTCGACTTATCCTGCGGCATGACCTCGGCCAGAACGCGGTCTATGCCGGCCATGCGCGCTATGGCGTTAGCCGTCTTCGCGTTGTCGCCCGTTATCATCGCGACCGTGACCCCCATGGACCGGAGAGCCTTTACCGCTTCCGCACTGCTTTGTTTCAGCACATCGGCGACCGCTATTATCCCGGCGAGGCGCCCCTCCAGGGCGACGTACATCGGAGTCTTGCCCTCCTCAGCCAGACGGTCGGACTCATCTTCGAGGCTGCCCAGATCAATGCCCCGCTCATCCATCAGCTTGCGGTTGCCTATGCAGAAACGCTTGCCTTCTATTGTTGCTTCCACGCCTCGCCCCGTAAGCGCCTGGAAATCCCTGGCAGGGAGAAAATCGACCGCGCCGTTTTTGGCACGCCGCACGATGGCCTCACCAAGCGGATGCTCGGATCCCTTCTCCGCGCTTGCCGTGATCTGAAGGAGCTTGCCTTCGTCCATGCCGGAATCCTTCGCGGCCACGATATCGGTCACGTCCGGTTTCCCTTCGGTCAGCGTGCCGGTCTTGTCGAATACTATCGCGTTTACCTTGTGCGCCGTCTCCAGAGCCTCACCGCCCTTGAACAGTATGCCGTTTTCCGCGCCTTTGCCCGTGCCTACCATGATCGCCGTCGGAGTGGCGAGCCCGAGGGCGCAGGGACACGCTATTATCAATATGGAGATAAAGATCGTGAGCGCGAACTGAACGTGAGTCCAACCGTCCGGCGGCGTCCCGAGGAAGTACCACGCCGACGAGGCGGCAAGCGCTATGGCGCAGACAGCAGGCACGAAATAGCCGGACACAATGTCGGCCATAGCCGCTATCGGCGCCTTCGAGCCCTGAGCGTCCTCCACTAGCTTTATTATCTGAGCTAAAGCCGTGTCGCTGCCCACCTTGGTCGCCTTGAACTTTATGACGCCATTGCTGTTTATTGTGGCGGCGAATACGTTGTCCCCCGGCTTCTTGTCTATCGGTATGCTCTCGCCCGTCAGCATGGATTCGTCAACGGCGGAATGCCCGTCAACGATCACGCCGTCCACGGGGATTTTCCCGCCCGGCTTCACGAGCAGGACGTGCCCGATCTCCACCTCGTCTATCGGTATTTCGGCCTCGCGCCCGTCCCGGATGATGATGGCCGTTTTAGGGGCAAGCCCCATCAGCTTCTTTATCGCCTCGGACGTCTTGCCCTTGGATACCGCTTCCAGGTATTTGCCGAGCGATATCAGCGCGATTATGACGCCGGCCGATTCGAAATACAGGCCCTCCACGGCGCCGAAATTTCCGGCCAGTATCTGACTCGTCGAGTAAAAGCTGTATACCAAGGCCGCTGACGTGCCTATCGCTATGAGGGAGTCCATGTTCGGGCTTCCCTGCACGAAGGCCTTGAAGCCGACCGTGTAAAACCTGTGCCCCGAGAGGACGATCGGGATCGTAAGGAGTATCTGCGCTATCGCGTAGTTGAGCGGGTACTGCATCGGATAGAGAATCCGCGGTATCGGGAACGGCCACCACCAGACCATGGCGCCCATGGCCAGGTAAAGAAGCGGAATCCCGAATATCGCCGAAACGAGGAACTTCCTCCTGAGAATGGCGATCTCCCTTTCCTTGCGTATGCGGTCCGTGTCGACTGCCCCTTTCCTTTCGGCGTCAAGCGGCGTATATCCTATTTCGGATATGGCGTTTTTTATCTGGGCCAGCTTTATGGCGCCGGGATCGTATATCACGGTCGCCCTTTCGGTAGCGAGGTTTACGGACGCGCTTATGATCCCGGCGTTTTTGCCAAGCGCCTTTTCGATGCGCCTGGCGCATGCGGCGCACGTCATGCCGGCTATCGGGATGGAGGCTTCGCTTTTTTTCCGCTCATCCGCTATCCCGTACCCTATGCCGTTGACAGCGTCGCGGATGGACTGAATCTGTATGACGGCCTCGTCGTATTCGACGGTCAGCTTTTCCGTGGCGAAATTCACCGTCGCGCTCGTTACCCCTTGCATTTTTCCTGCCGCCTTCTCTACTCTCTTCGCGCAAGCCGCGCATGTCATGCCGAGGATCGTCAAAGTGTCCCTGCTCACTGCAAATCACATCCCCTTTCATATAGCGATATGGAAATAAAAGAACAGCGCGTTGCCGCCCTCGCGGTTTTATCGGTATCCGCCGCAGCACGGGCAGCTTGGGGCGCTGAAGTCTTCATATGTCCCTTCCGATCCCTCAAGCCCAGCGGCTTCCGCGGCGCTCGCGGCGGAAACGCCTATGCCGGAGGCCGCCGTTTCGTCCGCCACCGTAATAGTCCCCCTTATCATCCCCATCCAGCAGCTGTACCTGAACCTGCCTGATTTCGTAGGCGTGAATTCGATGATGTTGTCCCCGGGCTGCAGCCGTTTCTCGATCCTGTATTCCGGTATGACAATGGCGTTGTTGCAGCCATTGATCGTCCCCTTCTCAGCGTACAGGTTCCAGCGGACCGGAATACCGGCCTTGACGGTGAACGAAGGATAGCCGCGCCTCGTAAGCGGCGTCGTGATCTTCTGAATCCCGGCACCGGAATCTTGAGCCACGGCGCTTTGGGAGGCCCTTTGCGCCGAGGGCCCGCCCGATCTTGCAGTGCCGCCAAAGCCGATCCCAAGCCCGGAAAGCGCCGTGCCGTTGCTGAACATGACCACGCCCATGACGATTACCAGAAAAGCGCCAGCCCTCATGGCGCGGCCCGCGAA
>JAIROA010000003.1 GCA_031257775.1 Synergistaceae bacterium | reverse complement strand
CAGGACGACCGTCAGGAAACGCGCCAGGATATCTTTGGTGTCTTCATGCCCGAAGACACGTTTGAAAAAATAATCGTTCTTCCTGTTTATCTTCATCATCATACCCCGTCAACATGGCTTTTGTTGATGTTGTTATGAATCGTGCGGGTGGCGCTAGACTGCCACTCGCTTTATTTGTTCTGCCAATCAAGCGTTGTGATTTTCGCTCGTCTCTTTGAGGGCTTTGATTTCTTCGATTGAGAGGCCGGATATTTCAGAGATCAGCGCAAGAGGCAGGTCTCGGGCTAACATCGAACGGGCTGCTTTCTGCATCCCCTCCAGTATGCCTTCCTGCTTGCCCCTTAGCTCGCCCCTTAGCTCGCCCCTTTGTTCGCCCCTGCGTTCGGCGGTAAACATGGCGTTTTGGAACTCCAGCCGTCCTTTTTCGCGCAGTTCATAAAGGCGGCGCTCTTCGTCGTTTTTAACGAACACGTCCTCGACCAAGAGCGCCCTGCCGATCATCGGTTCTTTGGCCGTTATCATCTCCATCGCCTCCCCCTCAAGGTTGTTCAGGTAAAGCCCCCAGCACTCTATAGGTGTCCACTCGCCTTTCAGCGGCTGACGTTTCAGTTTGGGCAATTCCAATACGTGGATCTCGAGCGCGTCCGAGAACAAAACGCCCTCGTCCGCTTCGAGGACACGGAAGACGCCGTGGAATTTTGCGGCATCGCGCCACTTGAAGACATCGAAGTCAACTACCGCGATGTTTATCATCCTCGGCAGGCTTGAGTAATCTTCCCCTTCTTTTATCTCCTCGGTATAGCCGCGCCCCCAATAGTGAAGAATGCGACGCTCTAAGTTGCCCCTGTCAGCAATTTGCATTTCCACGTTGAGCTTCTCGTGCGCTTTGCTCCTCCGGACTTGAATATCAAGGACAGATGCCTTGTCCGCCAAATATTCCGGGCTCTGTTCAGTGTGTATGAGCGTGAGTTCGTCAGGCTCGATCGGGACCGACAGGACGACAGTCAGGAAACGCGCCAGTATATCTTTGGTGTCCTCGTGCCCGAAGACACGTTTAAAAAAGTAATCGTTCTTCCTGTTTATCTTCATCATCATACCCCGTCAACACAGCTTTCTGTCACACGCATATTATATGCGCCATCGCGCGTGAATTCAACGCTTTTCGCGGAGTCATGCATTGCGTCGCTCGTTGTGTCATAGGTTATGTGTCAGCACAATGGCTGCACCGGTGACAAGCCCGCCGAGAGAAGCCCGGAGGACGCCGATTGACGGATAAAGCAATATACCGGGCTTGACGAGGATGATATACTTGCTCTTGGCTAATCTCTCAATTTACATTTTCATAAAATTTAAATTTTCATAAAAATAAAACGAAAATAATCTTGCATACTACAAAGTTATTCTGTAAAATTACTTTGGTGCGAAAGGGGGCCAGTCTGGGGAAGTCTCTCAAAAAATCCGTCTCCCGGGTTCTTGTCGGGCAGACGGCGTTTATGCTATACATAGGTTATAAAGGCTATAATAATCCTCAATTTCTGAAAGGTAAGGTGATCTGACTTGAAGAGTACTACAAAGAGGAGATCGGTTTTATTGCTGGCGCTTGTGGCGCTGGTAGCGCTCGCGGGGGTAGCAAGTGCGGCGAATCCCACCAAGCTGAGTTTTACGGGGATTCCGGATGTCACAAAATTGGAGGCTTCTTCAGGCACACCGCTTGATCAGGGCGAGCGTGTTGCTGTTTCATGGGACATCACTGCTGGCGATACCGACGCCGCCATTAATTTTTACCAGTCAAAAGGACTAAGCAATGCTGGCCATAGAGTACGGTTCACAGCAAATTACGCGGCGGATGGCACTGTCCCAACAACCGGCGTTTATTGGAGTTCAACGATTTCGCCGACTAGCAGTGTTGTAACGATAATTGATCCTCCTGTAGCTGGAGCTAATTTATTATCTCCACGCACCAATATATCCCCAATTTTAGAGTTTCCACATTGGGCGAATGGCAACAAATATACATTAGCCACAAATATTGGTCATAGTACTCCTTGGAGCGTGACAAATAACACAACGTTGATCATTAACAATTTTGAGGTTGAACGTAATTCCAGATCCGGCGGTTCTCACCCCTCTCCAGCTAATAATTCTGAGACGTTTGTGGGGAATTTTTATGAGCGCTCGGATCGCGATCTCGCGGCAATATTACCAGCTATCGCGTATAGGTTCCAGCTAAATGGAGGATACACGTCAAACGGCAATGAATTCCTATGGGACACTACGACCGTGAAAGTGGACCTCTCCCCTGATTCTCCCGCTTATGTTGGCAAGAACGGTTTTGAGTGGCAGGTAATGCCTGAGCAGAGTCGTTATAGCAAACAAGTATGGGTTGAGTTTTTCGGCACTCCGATTTACGCTGCCGAAACGGAGTGGATCGTATCCGGCACGGTTGTGGACAAAGCACGCACCCCACGTCTGACTAATGTGTCGTATCGATTTAAAGTTCCCGCGCCAATCGACGAAAAGCTCAGTTTAACATCGGGCGGCTTGGATTTTAACAGCGCCGCAGCGCAACAAAGCGGTGGAGTCATTACTGTTAAACTTGACCATACTGATAATTTTAATGACAATATTGCTAACCATAATCTGTATTTTGATGGGGGCGTTGCTCTATTTCATGGCAACAGCAGAACTGCCACGTGGCAAAATATAACTGTTACACGCCAGTTTGATGATAACGCAAGCCCGAAAATGGTCAGATACATTTTTCAGGGAAAGCCACAAAGCACCCCTGCGACATCAGTGTTTTATGCTAGCGGTTATGTAGTGAAAAATACTAATGAAAATCATAGATACCTGATGGGGCCTTTGACCGCGACGGTTGACGGCGGGCGAACGACCTACGCTCTGGGAGCTGATCGGAGTTCTATTCAGCTAGATTCAGGCAGTTCGGTCACTACGCAGACAATAACAATTTCGCCGGGATCTGGGAGCGGTACTGGCACGGTTTCCATCTCCGGCATCAGAGAAGGCACAAACGCGCTTTCCACTTCGGCGCTTAACTGGCATGGTTTGACGATTACCCCGAACCTGTTAAACAACACTGTGACGATCAGCGGCAGCAAGGCTGACGCGGGAACGTACACGGGCACGTTCTATGTCGAAGGCAAGATCGGCTATAACAATGCTACGCCAGCGATATTCACTATCAATATCGCGCCGGCTAGCGCCGCGTCGCTTACCGCGAGTCCGTCGACCGTCCGCGGCAAGGTTGGTGAGACAATGCAGTCGACGCCAGTGAAGATCAGTTCTGGGAGTCTCAATGTCGTTGTCGGCGATGTGTATCTGACAGGTTCAAAGGGCACTACGAAAAATCTGGGCGTTAATTTCGCCAAAAGCACGATAAGCGACGATTATGTGTTGGTCTACGGAACCCCTACCGCAGATGGGACATTCACAGTCACGGTCGAAGGCACAGCCGGTACGAACCAGGCCGGCAACGCGTTCATTACGATTGACATCGCCGAGGCGGCGGCTGCTACCCCAACCACGCCAACTATCAACATAACGCCCAGCAGAACGATATCGCGAACACTCTCCCAGGCAACGGCATCGACGATAACGCTCGGCGCGTCGAACAGCGGAACCCTCGCCATCAGCAAGGTATCCAGCACAAACAGCGCCGCAGGGACGAACGATCTCACGTGCACTTGGAACGGTCTTAAGATCCAAGCGTCGAACACCGCTGTAACGGTCACGGGGACGGCTGCATCGACAGGTACCGAGACGTTTACGCTCGTTGGCACGATAGGCGGGACGAGCGTCACGCAGACGTTCACTGTCACGGTGGTCGCGGATACAGCGGTGCCTACAAGCTACTTCGGCGCTATCTCGAACTGGACGAAGAGCGTATATCAGGGCAGCAATTCCGTTATCCTGAACATCCCTCTTACGGACGAGTTCATCAACGCGTTCGGCACGGGCGGCACAATACAGACCTCCGATATCTCGAAGATCGTGGCCTCAGTCTCCGGAGGCACGCCGCTTAACCCGGCCGATGGCACTGTACAAAGCTACTCGATATCCGGCAACGCGACTTCGGGCTATACTCTGCGCATGACGCTCACGTTCAATCCTGCCGCTGCGGCCTCGAACTGGTACAGCGGCATCGCGCTGACGGGCCTTTCCATAACCGGAAAGAACGGGCAGGTCATTAACCCATCCATTTCCGGCGCTTCGTACAGCTCAATCCCTGACGCCTCAAGCGGCGGCGGCGGTGGCGGCTGCGACGTAGGCACGGCAGGCTTCGCGTTGCTGGCGTTCGCCATGATCGCGGCAAGCGCGGCCAGGAAAAAGACGAGGTAAACGAGTCAAGGCAACGGGGCCGGAAGCGATAAAAGCTTCCGGCCCTTGCCTTTGCTCTTGGCGGGAAAGCTTGGCTGAATCAGCGCAAAGCGGGGTATCCGGCGCCTCATCGCTGCTGACCAAATAAATAACCCATACAGCACGAGGGCAGTCACGCTAAGAAAATGTAATACTGACAGAGACGTTTGAAAAAAGGGGCTGTAATCGGCATGGATTTTAAGAGAAAAAGCATAGGGCTGGCGGAAATAGCGGAAAAGATGGCATCGCCCGGCAACAGCACGGTTGTCTTTACCGGGGCCGGCATGAGCACTGACTCCGGCCTGACGGACTTCCGCTCCAGGGACGGCCTGTGGGCTAAGGTCGACCCGATGGAACTCGCCACGGCGGAGGCGATGCGCGGCAATTACGAAGCCTTCCATAAATTCTATTCCGTAAGGTTTGAGCAGATGGCCGCCGCCAGGCCGAACGCTGGGCACATTATAGTCGCGGACTGGGAGGCGCGCGGGCTGGTTGACTGCGTGATCACCCAGAACATTGACGGGCTTCATGAGGCGGCAGGCTCGAAAAATATCCACGAGCTGCACGGCACTGTCAACGGCGTACGGTGCATGGATTGCGCCGCGCCATCGACTCAGGCTGCCTTTATCGCGAAAAAGCCGTGCGATGCGTGCGGCGGGCGGCTTCGCCCCGGCGTCGTGCTTTTCGGGGAGGGGCTTCCGGAAGACGCGATGGGCGCGTCGTGGAGAGCTTCCGAGAGGGCGGGCGTCTTTATCGTGCTGGGCTCCTCGCTGAACGTCTCTCCAGCCAATCAGTTCCCGGTCATAGCCCGCGACGCGGGGGCGCTCGTCGCGATCTGCAACCGTGACGCCACGCAGATGGATTCCATAGCGGACTACAGGACGCGCGAAGGCATCAGCGAATTCCTGGCGGGACTCGATGCCTTGATCCCAGCACATTGACACGGAAGCGCTCATTTACGGAATTCTAAAAAAAATCTTAAGTTACAGTAATTCCACTCTGGCTAAATTTCCCATGAAGCTATAAATACATCTTACGACAAATACGCCCTGCTCCGATCATTTTCTCGAAAATTCTTGAGGGAGGCTGAAAACATGACAATTTCCGCTCTTGCCGGAAAACCGGCGCCAAAGGACATGCTAGCGAACATCCCGCGCCTCGTCTCCGCTTACTACACGGAATCGCCGGACATGGAAGATCCGGGCCAGGCCGTCTCGTTCGGCACATCCGGTCACAGAGGCTCATCTCTCAAGGGGAGCTTCACGGAATCTCATATCCTGGCAATATGCCAGGCAACCGCGGAGCTGAGGAAAAAAAGGAACATCGCTGGCCCTCTCTTTATAGGAATGGATACCCACGCGCTGTCCGAGCCGGCACTCCGGACAGCCATGGAGGTCTTAGCGGCAAACGGCGTCGAGATTCGGGTGCAGTCAGGCTTTGGATACACCCCTACGCCCGTGATCTCGCACGCGATAACGTGCTGGAACAGGGATCATAAGGAATGCGCCGCTGACGGCATCGTGATAACGCCCTCCCACAACCCTCCTGAGGACGGGGGCATAAAGTACAATCCGCCGAGCGGCGGCCCGGCTGCCCCGGACATCACAGGAAAAATCCAAACGCGCGCGAACGGACTCATGCAAAAGGGCAACAGAGGCGTAAAGCGCCTGCCCTTCGCGCAGGCGGTCTCAAAGGACACGACGCGGTTCGTGGACTACATCGTGCCCTACGTCAAGGATTTAGCAAACGTGATTGACATGAAGGCTATAGCGCGCGCGCGTATCCGCATAGGAGTCGACCCGATGGGCGGATCCGGTATCGCCTTCTGGGCGCCGATAGCTGACATGTACGGACTCGACCTGCATCTGCTCAACGATTACGTCGATCCGGCATTTTCCTTCATGACGCTGGACTGGGACGGCAAAATCCGCATGGACTGCTCGTCAAAGTACGCGATGGCGGGCTTGCTGAAGCACAAGGACATGTACGGGATAGCGTTCGCCAACGATACCGATTACGACAGGCACGGAATCGTGACAGACGAAGGGCTGATGGATCCGAACGCCTTTCTGGCCGTCGCGTCGAGCTACCTGATGACCCGCAGGGAAAAATGGCGCGCTGACGTCCAGATAGGCAAGACGCTCGTATCCAGCTCCATCATCGATAGGTCAGCGGAGTCCATCGGCAAAAAGGTCTGCGAGGTCCCGGTCGGGTTCAAATGGTTCGTGGAGGGGCTTCTCAGCGGGACGTTCGGATTCGCGGGAGAGGAAAGCGCCGGGGCCTCGTTCCTTCGGATGGACGGCACTACGTGGACGACGGACAAGGACGGCTTCGTCATGGATCTCCTGGCGGCCGAGATACTGGCCAGAACGGACATATCCCCGGCAAGACACTACAAGAACCTTACGGCTAAATTCGGCAAGCCCTATTACGAGCGGATAGACGCCCCCGCGACCAGCGAGCAGAAAACGAGGCTCAAGAAGCTCTCGCCGTCCGACGTAACGGCAAAAACCCTGGCTGGCGAGCCGATCACGGCGCTTTTGACCAAGGCACCCGGCAACGGCCAGCCGATAGACGGGCTCAAGGCCGTCTCAGAAAACGGCTGGTTCGCGGCGCGCCCGTCCGGCACGGAGGATGTCTATAAAATTTACGCCGAGAGCTTCAAGAGCAGGGAGCATCTTGAAAGAATCCAAGAAGAGGCGCGGAGCATCGTATCGTCCGCGATATAGGCGCGCTTGAGTAAAAAGAGGCTTTTTAGCCTCTCATTATGTCGAGCCCGCCGTTCCAGAGAGTCTTGCCTGTCTCGACTACGGCCAGGTTCGCCTCGTAGGCGCGGCTGGCTACCATCATGTCCGCCATCTCCCGCACGACGTTGACGTTCGGGAAAGCGACGTAGCCTTCAGCGTTCGCGTCCGGGTGATCCGGCTCGTAAGCGAGCCTTGGGGGCGTCGGATCCGTCCCGATGTCCGCCACCCTCACGCCTGAACTCGAATACATCCCGAACCAGCCCTTCTTTATGCGGTTATCCAGATCGCCGGTTGCCTCCATGAGGCGCTCCTGAAAAACGGGGATGCGCCGCACATAGGGGCCTCCCTCCGGAGTCCGGGTCGTGTTGACGTTCGCGAGGTTGCCCGATATGGCATCCATCCAGAGACGATGGGCAGTGAGCCCGCTGCCGGCTATGTCGATCGATCGGAATACCCTCATTACGCCGCGCCTCCTATGGCTCTCCTGTACATTGCGACCTTGCGGCCAAGAACCCTTGTCATGGCCTGATGCATCATCCTTGTTTCAGCCAGGCGCGCGCTCTCCGTCTCCGGATCGACGTTGTTCAGATCCAGTCTGTATACTTCATACCCGACTTGTCTCTCGGCCGGGATTACCTCGTTCAGGTTTAGCTTCACGTTTGAGAAGTGCTTCGGATTGGTCCTCTTCATCGGCAGCTTGCTTGGAGCGTCTATGATCTCCTTGAGCTGATCCTCGAACGAGACTTCCTTGCGGGTATACCCAGGAGTGTTCATGTTGGCGATGTTCTGCGAGGTAGCCTCAAAACGCCTGACAAGCCCGGACAGGTCTTTTTCTATGACTCCCCACGCCTTATCTCCCAGCATATCCACACCCCCCATATTTTCTCTAAATAATATCGGACTCGCCGGACGCGTCCTTTAGCGGCGCCATGTTACATTTTCCGGGTTAGCCAGGGCAATCGCCCCGCAATGGCCGGGGTTTTCCAGTTTTTCTTGACCGCCGTCCTGGACAGCGCGCCGAATGCGGCAGCAGCCGCGAAGCATATGGGAGAATCCGTCAGGAGGGCGGCCGCAAAGACGGCAAACGCCGCCAGCGCGAATACGTTTCTGTAGAAATTCCGGGACGCCCTCCCGATTCCTGGATTCAGGCCGAACATCAGCCGGATCTCACCATGCCGTCCCCAGTATCACGTGCGGCAGGAACAGCACCAGCCTTGGGAAATACCCGACAAATATGAGCGCCGGGAGCCAGCAGAGCGCTATGAACCAGAGCGTCGGTTTCATCATCTCGTTTATGGGCGTGTTGGAAAGCCTCCCCGACAGATAGAGGACGGGCGCGGCGGGAGGCGTGATGCAGCCAAGCCCCGTGTTGACGCCGACGACCGCGGCGTAGTGAATCGGGCTGAAGCCAAGCTGCATGATGACGGGCATCAGTATCGGGGTAGTCAGCGTCACGACGCTGATGTCGTCCATCAGCATCCCCATGATGACTAGGAAGATGTTTATCATGCCCATGATGACCCACTTGTTCTCGGAGACCGAGTAAAAGAGATGCAGCACCTTGCCCGGCAGGTCCTCCAGGATATAGAGCCGGCTCAGCATGGACACCGAGTACAGCATGACCATTATGACCCCGGTCGTCACTCCTGATTCCACGAGGCAGTCACACAAGCCTCTCAACGTGAGCCCTTTATATACGAACATACCGACCGGTATGGAGTACAGCACGGCCAGCGCGGAAGCCTCCGTCGGCGTCATTATGCCGCCGTATATTGTGCCGAGGACGATGACCGGCAGGAAGAGAGCGGGGATGGCCAATACGCCGCGCTCCTTGAAGAGCGCTTTTTTCTCGGCCAGCGTGCGCTTTTTAGCCACCAGGATGGACGGGTTGTCCCTCAGGAGCCAGATATTGGTGAGAGATATAAGTATAGTGACCAATATGCCGGCCGACACCGTGGACAGGAAACACGCCAGTACGGACTGGCCGCTGATCCAGGCGAAAATTATGAGCGTCGCGTTCGGCGGTATCAGAAGCCCCAGGAGCGACGCGTTGGCCATCAAAGCAGCCGTGTGCCCCTTCGGGTATCCCGCCTTCTCATAGCGCGGGAACATGATGGAGCCTATGCAGGACAGAGTCGCGCAGGCCGCGCCGGTGATCGACCCGAAGACGGCGCAAGAGACGGTGCCGACCACGCCGAGGCCGCCCTTCACGTTGCCGCAGAAGACGTCCACGAAGTCTATGAGTTTCTCTCCAATCTTGCCCTTCTCCATCAGCCCGCCCGCGATGATGAACATGGCAATTGCCAAAAGCGACACGGAAGACATCTGCAGATATCCGTGAGGAAGGAGCTGAGCGGGATTGTAGCCCATGCCGTCCGGTCCGCCGAAGAATATGAGCCACGCCGAGGACGCCATGAAGCTTACCGGCACGGGGACGCCGAGCAGCAGCGTCACTATCAGTACAAGAAGCGCTATATATATCACGCCTCGCGCCCCCTTCCCAGTGCCACGGCACAAATATAAAGATTCCTCAGGAAATAGACCTCCATGAAAGTCAAGCCTATGAATATGCTGACGTGGGACGTCCACAGCGGTATGCGCCAGATCATGCTCGTGGGTTTGAACGTGAAATTCCCGAGCGGGCCGACGAAGCTGAATTTGAAGTATTCAAATCCGTAATTGACAAAAAGCCCGCAGGCCGCGCAGGCCGCCAGCCACCTCAGCACCTTCAGCACCCTTCTCGTCCGGCAGTCTGGAAAATACGCGTCCACTATGTCCGCCGTGACATGGGTATTGTTGTAAGCGCCGTACGCGGCACCCATAAAATAGAGCCAGAAGGCTATGAGGACGGCAATTTCGTCGTAACCCGTAAAATTGACCTTAAAAATATACCTGCTCAGGGCCGCGCCCGTTATAAGCAGAGTTATAAGGAGAGAATTTACGACGAGGATTATCGAGAACGCCCCCACTATTATCCTGTCGAATAAATTTTTCTTCACTTCATCGGGCATTTTATCAAACCTCCACAATTAGCGAGGCGGGAACGGATGCAACATGATCCCGCCTCTTTGGATTAGCTTGTTAACGCGCTATAACTTCAGGCCTTTTATTTAAATATCGCTATATCAGCCGTTTCCTTGGACTTTTTTATTGATGATGATTTTTATTTCGGGCCAAGCTCCTTCACGAATTCGTCCATAAACTCCTTCGTCATGGTGTTGGAAAGCGCCGGCCACGTCTCAGCGACAGCCTTCTGAAGGTCGAGAAGTTCCGCCTGCGTGTAGCGGAAGACCTTTATGCCGCTCTCCTCCATTAGCTTCATGTATCTTTCGTCCTCGTCCTTTGCCTTCGGCACGCTGGCCTCGGCGTATTTTGCCACGACCTCGGCTACGATCGCCTGATCTGCCGGCTTCAGCTTGTTCCACGTCTTCATGCTGATGAAATATGGCTCGACCTCTATCGAATAGTTAAGCTGATACCAGTATTTCATGACGTCCTTCAGTATCGAGTATGCGGCAGCCGGCGGCAGGCCGTCGACCGCGTCCACTACGCCCGTCTGCAGGGAGGTATAGAGGTCGGAGTAGGGTATCGTCATGATACGGTAGCCCATTGCCTCGGCTGGAAGCTGATACGCCTGCATGTTGGGCACGCGGCAGAGGACTCCTTTGTCCACTTTCGGGTTGAGGGGCTCAACCAGTGCCTTCGTGCTGGCAAGCCCGATGAATCCCTCGACGTTGAAGCCGAGGAACTTGACGCCCAGGGCCTGATTTAGCTCGTCCATCTTTCTGTACGCCCAGCCGCCTGTCTTGAAAACCTGCTCCAGCGTAGCGTAGTCGGTCGCGTAGTCATTTATATAGACGAAGTTCATGCGAGGGTCGATGTCGCCGGGAACGGAGATCATCGCCATGTCGATCGTCCCCTTGATGAGCTCCTGATGAACCAGGCCGTAGTCTCCGAGCTGGTTAGCCGGATAGACCTTGACCTCTATGCGCCCGCTCGTGCGCTCGCCTATTTCCTTCGCTATGGAATTCATATACCCGGTGGCCGGATGATCCGGGGGAAGCTGGCCGGCAAAGCGAAGCGTCAGTTCCGGTGCCGCCGATGCCATTGGAGCGAAAATCATAAAAGCGAAAACCGTACACATAAAAGCCGCCGCAAAATATCTTTTCATCTCTATCATTACACTCCTCGTCAATCTGCTCTACAGGCCGGAATAGCAGGCCTTCCGTAGGGAATCCGGCAAGTGCTTTAAGAAAATTTCTGTCGGATATGCGTGAATACCAACAAACCATTAAAGAAGGCCGCTAGCACCACCTCTGTCATCTTAATATTTTTTAGGTCTCTGTGCGAAAAACAACCCCCGAGGCGCCTTATATTATTTCGGATGGCTCTTTTTTGTCAAGCGGAAATTTCGGCGCGGAAGCCACGCCGCCATGTGGCGCGGCTTAAAATCGGCCATCACAGCGCCTTGGTCATGTGATTGCCGCAAGTCGTCCCATATTGGAAATTTAATTCATAGCCGATTTTTGGAGATGCCGATGATTTGTAAAAATCTTGAAATGACTGCCATGACCATCGAGGAACGGTCCATTGCAAATGTTGGGACGTTTTTTATGATATACTTGATAAGCCCTTGGGGGAGGTTGTTGGATCTGTCCAAAAACTATAGCTCGACAATTGTGTTATTGATAAGCGCTATCGCTCTCTCCGTATTGTCCATATTCATAGGAGTCATAAACCTTACTCCTGCCGATCTGCTGGCCGGGAATTTCGATCAGATGGAAATCCTGGTCATCTCAAGGCTGCCCAGATTGCTCGCCATTTTGTGTACCGGCATTGGAATGAGTGTTGCCGGACTGATTATGCAGCAACTGTGCATGAATAAATTTGTCTCGCCCACAACCGGCGCAACCATATCCTCCGCTCAGTTTGGCATTCTGCTCGCGCTGTTGTTTATGCCCTCATCCACGATTTGGAGCAGGGCCATCTTTGCCGCCATTTGCGCGATCCTGGGAACATGGATTTTTGTATGGTTTGTTCAGCGCATCCAGTTCAAGGATGTCATAATGGTGCCGCTCGTAGGCATCATGTTTGGCAACGTGATCGGCGGCGTCAGCGGCTACCTTGCCTACCAGTACGAAATGACTCAGGCTGTGTCCTCCTGGCTGGTAGGAAGTTTCTCCACGATACTTCAAGGACGGTATGAATTTGTGTATTTGGTTGTTCCGCTTGTCATCATCGCGTTTATCTTCGCGAATCATTTCAATATTGTAGGCATGGGCAAGGATTTCTCTCAAAATTTGGGCATCAACTATAATTTTGTACTTTTTATGGGGCTGTCAATTGCGGCCATGATCACCGCAAGCGTCGTTGTGGTAGTCGGCAGCATTTCCTATATAGGCCTGATTGTCCCCAATATCGTGGCGATGTTCAAAGGGGACAAAATCCGAGGCACATTAGCGGACACTGCCCTGTCCGGCGCGCTTTTCGTGCTGACGTGCGACCTGATTGCCCGCGTGGTGATCGCTCCCTATGAATTGCCGATCGAGCTGATCGTGGGTATTTTGGGCAGCCTGATTTTCGTAGCGATACTGGCATACCGCTTGAATCATGGGCGCAAGGCTATCGGGAGAAGATCCGCGGAAGGGATCGTTCAATGAATCGATGCTAAAGGGCAAAGAACTCGCGTTACCCGCAAAACACAGGAACCGGCAATACGCAATAGAGACGAAAAAAAAGAACAGTATAGGAAAGCTGCTTTCGATTGCCGCCCTGGTTGTATTGGCGGTTATTCTGTATATGACGCTCAATGTGCGTGTAGACAATCCAAAGTTGTTTTGGTATTCCATGAGCATTCGTACTCCCAAGGTGATCGCGATGCTCCTCGTGGCATTTTGCATAGGCGGGGCTTCCGTGGTGTTTCAGTCGGTCATCAACAACACCGTTGTCACTCCCTGCCTTCTGGGAATGAACTCTCTGTATACCCTGATTCACACTACAGCCGTATTCTTCTTCGGCGCGGGCAGTTTGGCGGCCCGTAATACCAACGTTGCTTTTGCGGTAGATTTGGCGCTGATGGGTACGATTGCCACTTTTATCTACAGCTTCATGTTTAAAAAAACAAAATATAACGTGCTGTATGTCCTGCTCATTGGCACGGTGCTGTCATCTTTTTTTTCCAGCACGCAGGCCACGATGACGCGCATTATGGATCCGAATGAGTATGATACGCTATTGGCGACGCTGGTAGCCAGCTTCAGCAATATCAACACGGAGATCATCGTATTCGCCGTGGTTGTGGCGGCGCTTGTGATCTTTGTTCTGCGCAAGGATTTGGCTTTGCTGAATGTTATCACGCTGGGAAAAGAACAGGCTATCAACTTGGGGGTGGACTATGATCGCGCCATCAAGCGTCTTCTCCTTGGCGTGGTGCTCTTCATTGCCATTGCCACGGCGATGGTGGGGCCTATATCCTTTTTAGGCCTGATTATCGCAAACCTGTCCAGACAGTTACTCCGGACTTATCGCCACGGCTATCTGATTGCCGGTTCCGCGCTGATCGGTATGGTACTCCTGGTCGGAGGCCAGCTCATCGTTGAGCATGTGTTTGTCTACTCGGTTCCCATCAGCGTGTTTATCACTGTGGGCGGCGGTCTGTATTTTCTTTATCTTTTGCTGACACAGAAAAGGAGGTTATAACGTGTTTGCTAAAAACCTGACTAAAATTTACTACGGCAAAACCGTCGTAGACAGCGTCAATTTTGAAATTCCCAAAGGGAAGGTGCTTTCCCTGATCGGCCCCAACGGCGCGGGAAAATCCACCGTGATGGGTATGATTTCCCGCTTGGTGGCAAGTGATGCCGGCTTGGTCGATTTTGAGGGAACCGCAATCCACAAGTGGAAGAGCAGGGATCTGTCGAAGCGCCTTGCCATCCTGACTCAGACCAATAATATCCAGATGAAGCTTACAGTGCGGGAACTCGTCAGCTTTGGCCGGTTTCCCTATTCCGGCAGCCATCTCACCGCGAAGGACATCGAAATTATCGACCAAGCCATCGGCTACATGGAACTGACACAGATGCAGGAACAATTCATCGACGAACTGTCTGGCGGACAGCGGCAGCGGGCGTACATAGCTATGGTAATAGCGCAGGATACTGAGTATGTCTTACTGGACGAGCCCACAAACAATCTGGATATCTACCATGCCACAAATATGATGAAAACAGTACGCCGCATGTGTGACGAACTGGGGAAAACCATAATTCTGGTGCTTCATGAAATCAATTACGCGGCGTTTTATTCTGACTATATATGTGCTTTTGTCGGCGGGAGAATCGCTAAATTCGGCACAGTGAAAGAGGTGATGACCAAAGAAAATTTATCTGAAATATACGGAGTGAATTTTGAAATCCAGGAAGTAGAAGGAAAACCCCTTTCAATTTACTATTGACGGCAGATTAGCATAACAAAAAATAATTATTTTACCGCTTCCAAAGGAGATGTCGCACAATGAAAAAGTTTTTTGCAGTCCTATTGTCAGTATTTTTAGCAATTTCTTTGGCCGGCCGCAACTCGGCGAATGCTTCCGAAGCCGCCGGTTCCAAAACCGCCGGCGCCGCGGGCAAAAGCCTCCCGGCATCCGTTACAGTCGCCACGCTGAACGGCAACAGGGAAAAAATGGAGATAGAAGTCCCATACAACCCCAAACGCCTTGCCGTCATGGATCTTGCGGTTTTGGATATGCTGGACAACTTTGGCCTCGGAGACCGTGTCGTCGGCGTCTCAAAAGGCTCGTCCATCGACTATCTGCAAAAATATGTCACAAATGACTCTATTATAAATTTGGGGACTATCAAAGAAGCCAGCCTGGAGGCCGTCATGGAATGCGAGCCTGACATTATCTTCATCGGCGGCCGCTTATCCGCGCAATATGACAAGCTCTCCAAAATTGCCCCGGTCATTTTCCTAGCCACTGATGTAGAGATCGGTTTGGTGCAAAGCACAATAGAAAACGCGATGACCGTCGCCTCGATATTTGGCGTCAAGGATACGTTATCCGGTCTGTTAGCGGAATACGACGCGCGCGTCAAAGCTTTGGCCAAGGTCGCGAAAAACAAAACAGCGGTGGTCGGCATGGTGAACGCGGGAGGCTTTGGAGTGTTGGGCAACGATGGCCGCTGCTCCATCATCGGCGTTGAGGTCGGATTTGAGAATGTAGGTCTTTCCGCCGTTTCCCCTGGCCGTGGCGGGTCAGGCTCAGGCGGCAATGCTAACGGTGCTGGCGGCAAAGAAGGCAGCTCCGGCGGAGTATCAGCCATCCACGGGAATGAGGCCTCCTTTGAAGTGCTTGTTTCGCTGAATCCGGATTATATATTTGTAATGGACCGCGACGCCGCCATTGGCACTGGAGGCGCGCGGCTGGCAAGGGAAGTCATGGACAACAAGTTGGTCGCGATGACAGAAGCGTATAAAAACGGCAATATCGTCATCCTGAAACATTCCAACGTGTGGTATACAGCCGAAGGCGGGATCACCGCGTTGGGCATCATGCTTTCTGATTTGGAAGCGGCCCTTCTCTAATCTGTAGTCCCAGCCAAGACTTATGCTGATAGGGAAGTAGTTTCTACTTCTATCTTACGAGTGCGGTCGGCCCGCTTGCGGAAGTGGCATCGCGGCATTCGTTGTTAAGAGGAGAGGCGTTCAGATGCTGGATCTGGCGGGCGGCGTGTTTTGCCGCCCGATTTTTTTGTTCTGTCAATCAAGCGTTGTGATTTTCGCTCGTCTCTTTGAGGGCTTTGATTTCTTCGATTGAGAGGCCGGATATTTCAGAGATCAACGCAAGCGGCAGGTCCCGGGCTAACATCGAACGGGCTGTTGATTGTATGCCTTCCTGCCGGCCTTTCTGCATCCCCTCCAGTATGCCTTCCTGCTTGCCCCTTAGCTCGCCCCTTAGCTCGCCCCTTAGCTCGCCCCTGCGTTCGGCGGTAAACATGGCGTTTTGGAACTCCAGCCGTCCTTTTTCGCGCAGTTCATAAAGGCGGCGCTCTTCGTCGTTTTTAACGAACACGTCTTCGACGGTCAGCGCCCTGCCGATCATCGGTTCTTTGGCCGTTATCATCT
>JAIROA010000144.1 GCA_031257775.1 Synergistaceae bacterium | reverse complement strand
CCGACATAATAAACCCACCTCGCTGGTGAAAGCTTTTGTTACGGTAAACATAGCTTAACACCTGTTCTCGCAACAGGCCAGCGAGGTTTGTTATTTTTTTTTGACTGTGGTTCGAGGATCCGCCTCGTACCACAGGTTCCGAATTGTTCGAAAACGGGAGTACGTTAAATCCCTTTTCATCATTAAAAACAAAGCGCTTAGAGATTGCGGGAAGCGTTTTGATGAGAACGCGAAACCGTCTATATACGCAAGCCTCCTCGCTTTTTTATGGTAAAATATATAATGAAATAGGCAGTTAACGCAGAAGGAGTCTTGCTGTTTGACGGATTTTGAATCTGGCACGTTCGATGATTTGATCGGGATAATGAAAAAACTTCGCGCCCCCGGGGGCTGCCCGTGGGACGCTGAACAGACGCTAAGCAGCCTGCGCAGATATATACTGGAAGAATCCCATGAGCTTGTCGAGGCCATAGAAGAGGGCTCGCTTCGTGACGTGTGCGAGGAGTGCGGCGATCTTTTGCTTCAGGTCGTATTCATCTCCGAGATTGCCAGGGAACGGGGCGACTTCGGCATCGAGGACGTGACGCGGGCGATTTGCGAAAAGCTCGTCGCCAGGCACCCCCATGTATTCTCCGGCGTGACGGTGAAGGATGCTTCGGAGGTAAGCCGCAACTGGGAGAAAATCAAATCCGGCGAGCGGAAGCGGCGCGACGCGGATTCGTCGGCTATGGCCGGCATACCTCGCGGGATGCCGGCGCTTTTGCGGGCATACCGCATACAGGAACGCGCCGCGAAACGCGGCTTCGACTGGGAGGCCGGGGATACCGCTCCGGTGCGCGCTAAGGTCATTGAAGAACTGGATGAGTTCAGGGCTGAGGTAGCAGCAGCGGACGGGCCCGCCATGAAAGAGGAGCTGGGCGATATGCTCTTTGCCATGGTCAACCTGTCAAGGCATTTGGGCATTGACCCTGAAAGCGCGCTTCAGGACGCGAACGCCAAATTCGCGAGGCGCTTCCGGGAAGTGGAGAACCAGGCTGCCCAGGAGGGCGTCGAAATGGAACAGATGACGCTTGAGGAACTCGACGCCATGTGGCGGAAAGCAAAAGATAAAATTAGAGGAGGAAATGAAAATGTCAGAAGTCAGTGAGCGGATCGAAAAGGTAATAGAGTCCGATGTGCGCCCGGTAATAGAGTCTCACGGCGGCGGCATAGAATTTTTGAGTTTCGACGACTCAAGCGGCGTAGTCAAGGTGGAGCTGACAGGGGTATGCTGCGGCTGCCCTGGCGCGGCAGCCACTATCAGGAACATGGTAGAGGGCGTTATCCAGAGGAGCGTTCCGGAGGTGCGAGAGGTAGTGCGGGCTTAACGCTGTGAACGGCTCTTTGACGGTATCGGTGCCATCGGATGAAGTGCTGGCGCGGCTTCTTGGAACGAGGGACGAGATACTGATGTCCGTGGAGGAACGCCTGGGGCTTCGCCTGGTGGTAAGGGGAAGCGACATCATCATACCGGACGACGATCCGGCAATAGCCGCGGCCTTGGCGGATCTCCTGGGGCAGTTTGCCGAGATGATCCGCAGGGGAAATGGGCCGTCCCTCATTGAAATACGCTGCGCGTTGGATCTTTTGGCCTCCGGCGAGAAGCCCGATCTTTTGCCCCTTTTGGATTCCGCTATATGCGTCAACAACAGAGGCAAAATAATCCGCCCCTACACGCGGGGGCAAAAGGAGTACGTCGACGCTATAAACTCAAACGACGTTGTTTTCGCCATAGGCCCGGCAGGGACGGGAAAGACGTATCTTGCCGTAGCGGTGGCTGTGTCGATACTCAAGGCTTCCCGCATAAACAGGATAGTCCTGGTGCGCCCAGTCGTCGATGCCGGGGAGAGGCTTGGATACCTTCCGGGCGATCTCATGGAGAAGATCGAGCCCTATATAAGGCCTCTCTATGATGCCTTTTACGATTTGCTGCCGCCTGACAAGTTTAATAGGTACGTCGAAAAGGGAGTGGTCGAGATCGCTCCTCTGGCGTACATGAGAGGGCGCACGCTCAACAACAGCTTCGTCATCCTGGACGAGGCGCAGAACGCCACGAAGGAGCAGATGAAGATGTTCCTGACAAGGCTTGGGCAGGGCTCAAAAGCCGTGCTGACGGGAGACGTGACCCAGGTCGATCTGCCGAGCGGCAAGGAATCGGGCCTTCGCGTCGTCGAGGGCATACTGAGGGGCATAGAGGGCATAGCGTTCTGCAGCCTTACGAACTCAGACGTAGTGCGTCACGACATCGTTCAGAGGATAGTGAAGGCCTACGAGGTTTACGAGGCCGGAACGGCGTTCGGGACGTTCGGTAGTAATGGACAGGATTCGCAAGCTCTCGTTTCTTGAGGGCCTACGGGGAAAAATATACGGAAATAAGGGCAGCCGGCGCCAGGATGATCTGAGCGCCACTTACTGGCTTTTCCAGCTCTCGCTCGTGGTGTCGTCCGCAATGATCGTCATCTTAGGATGGTACTTCATAGACAGGAACGAGAGCTACAGGGTGGGCTATCCCTCCCCGCGCACCTATCTCGCGCAAAGCTCGGCCAGGTTTCTCGACACGAAGGCCACGGAGGATCAGAAAGAGCTGGCCAGCGGGCAGATAGTTGACGTGAGGGTGAGGGACGCGGCCGCGACGAGGATCGTTCAGGACAAGATAGCGTCGCTCAGGAATGACGGGAATATCAGTTTTGCCCCGCCTCAGCTCGCGAGCCTCTTAAGAGGCCTCCCAGACGGGAACCGCGCAAGCATCCTGGCTGCCGTTGCAAGGATAGCGGAGGAAAACTACGACAAATCGGTCAGCAGGACGGAGCAGTCCGCCAGGATATGGGATAGCCTGCAGCGCTCGGATCTGACGCAGTCTGATAAAAATCTCGCCTACCAGCTCCTGGACGCCATGCTTGCCCCGACGGTCGTGGATGATCCGGGGATGGCCGACAGGCTCCGGCGCGAGGTCAGTGACGGCATATCGCCTGTCGTGAGGGAGATAAGGCTTGGAAGCGTCATAGCGGAGAGCGGCCAGGTCGTGACGCCGGAGATAGCTCGGATTCTGCGAAGCCAGGGCTATCCCGACGCGGCACCCCCCTGGAAGCATCTCGGGTTCGTCATTCTTGCCGTATTCGCCTGGTCAACGTGGCTGACGTGGATCGGCGGCAAACTGGGCGTCTCGCTGAACCAGATGGAGTGGACGTACATTGCCGTCCTTCTCATAATCGACTGGCTCGCTCAGAGGTGGTTTGTCCGCTGGAGCATGGATTCGCTTTCGGTGCTAGCCCTGACAGGGTGGCTCTTCCTCACGATTCCTTCCTCGTTCGCGTTTCACGTGGCTCTCGGCGGAGGGCTTATTGGCTATTTGCTGGTCTTTCCGGGAATGACCTACGTGGTGGCGGTAGGCTGCATAATCTGCGGGGTGGCGTCCGGGGCGGGCTTCATATTCATAAAGGAAGCCGCGAGCCGCATAATGATCTGGCGCAACATATTCAGCCTCGGCCTCTTCCTGACCGTGGCGTCGGTCTTCATACGCTGGGGGTTCGGCCTACCGGTCGGCTTTAACGTGCTTGCGGCGTATCTGACGTTATGCGCGTTCTGGAGCAGCATCGTCGTGGCGGTTTTGCCGCTCTGGGAGTCTGTTTTCGAGATACTCTCGCCTCTGCGCCTGCTTGAAATGAGCCATCCGTCGCAGCCTCTTTTAAAACGCCTCCAGCTGGAAGCGCCCGGCACCTACCATCACACCATAACAGTCGGCACGCTTGGAGAGGCCGTGGCCGACAGATTAGGCATGAACGGCCTTTTGGTCAGGACCGGCGCGTACTATCACGACATAGGCAAGCTGAAACGCCCTCATTACTTCGTCGAGAATCAGTCTTTCGGCGACAACATCCACGACAGGCTCGCGCCAAAAGACTCAGCGAGGATCATACTCCAGCACGTGAAGGACGGCATGGACCTTGCGGACGAGTATAAACTTCCGGAAGGGATAAAGCGCTTCATAGCGGAGCATCACGGGAAAACATTCCTGGGATACTTTTTCAACAAGGCGGTCGCCTCGGACAAGGAACAGGGAGGCGATGGCAGCGGGATCGACAAAGCCGACTTCACGTACCCCGGCCCGACGCCGCAGTCCAGGGAAACGGCCCTTTTGATGCTCTCCGACTCGCTTGAGGCCGCGCTGAAAAGCCTCGACAGGCCTCTTGACGGCCGCCCGGACGTAGAGAAGCTCGTCTGGGACGTTATCGACTCGAAGATCATGAGCGGGCAGTTTATAGACGTGGATTTCACGCTCAAGGAGATAAACACGATAAAGATGGCATTCGTGGACGTTCTCATGTCCATGTACCACTCCCGCGAGATAAAGCCGATAGCTAACCAGAGCGAGGAAGAGCAGAAGGAAGATCCCGCGGATCGCAGGGCAAGCAATGCTCCTGCGGCTTGAAACCGTCACGGACGGCGGGCTTGCCTTGCCTGACGTCGACTATGCACTGCTCTCACGCGCGCTTGGGGCCTTCGCGGAAAACCACGCCCCTGGCGGATGCCGCGAGATGTCAGCCGCGCTGTCCTTCGTCCCGCCTAAGAGAATCAGGGAGCTGAACGCGCGATACCGCAGCCTGGATGAGGAGACGGACGTGCTGTCTTTTCCGCTCTGGGAAACGTCTGGCGCCTTTTCCCCACCGGACGGGTGGGAGGATCTCCCTCTGGGCGATATCGTGGTGTCGCCGGAGTACGTATTTAATAGCGCCAAGGAGAGAAAAATAGACTATAATGACGAAATTGTACTTATGATAATTCATGGAACGCTCCATCTTCTAGGGTTCGATCACGATTCAACGGAGAGGGAGCTGAAGATGTGGAGTGCGCAGGACGCGCTTCTTAACGAGTATCTTGGTCAAAAGGGCAGAGAGTAAAAAAACTGCGCATGGCGGGTGCGTAAGAAACAGCTCTTGGCTGCGGATTGGCTTCATCGACAGGCGAGGAGGATTGATGACGGAGTGAGTTCTGACCTGGCTGGCAGTATTGGCCTGCTGCTGGTGTTTCTATTGATCTCGTTTTATTTCAGCGCGACTGAGACGGCGATAACCGCAGCAGGAAAATTAAAACTGAAGACGCTCGAAAACGCCTATCCGCAAAGGAAGAAGGTGTTAGGGTGGCTTGCTGATAACATCCAGAAAGCGCTGACGGCGACGCTCGTCGGCAATAATATAGTGAATATCGCGGCGGCTTCGCTCGCGACTACCGTGTCCGTCGGTTTATTCGGCAGGCATGGGCCGATAATTGCCGTGACGGCACTGACGGCAGTAATAGTGGTGTTCTGCGAAATCCTTCCCAAGACCATCTCAATCGGTTACAAAGAGCAGGTTCTCAATCTTTCCCTGCCAGTGCTTTATGCTGTTTATCTTCTCCTCAAGCCTGTGATATATATTGTCCACGGCATTGTCTGGTGCGTCGGGAGGCTCCTCGGGCTGAGGCTCGATGCCAAAAAATCGTTCATCACCCGCGCTGACTTCGAGATGATGATCCGCGAAAGCGGCGATTCCGGAGCGCTTGAGGAGGATGAGCGCAAGATGATTCATGGCGTCATCGCGTTCGAGGAGACCAGGGTCTCTGAGGTCATGATACCGCGCACGGACATGAGGGCCCTGCCGTCCGACATGACCGTGGCGGACGCCTCTGCTGTCTTCCTCGATACGGGGCATTCGAGAGTCCCCGCCTATCAAAAGGAACTGGACAAGATAACCGGAGTCCTCTACGCAAAAGATCTCCTTGGCCCCCTTTCAGCCGGGCTGCTCGACGAAAAAGTCGAGAGGCTTTTGCGGAAGCCGCTCTTTATCCCCGAGACGATCAAGACGGACGAGGCTTTCGAGCTGATGAAAAAATCGCAAATCCATATAGCGATAGTAGTGGACGAATACGGCGGCACAGCCGGTCTTGTCACGCTGGAGGATCTTTTAGAGGAGATAGTCGGCGACATACAGGACGAGTACGACGATGAAACGCCCGACGTTCTGGACGAAGGAGGAGGCTCTTATCTCGTTCAGGGATACGTGAACCTGGAGGATCTGTCGGAGACGCTGGGTTATCCGTTTGAGTTCGACGACGTGGACACGGTGGCGGGGATGCTGCTGACGATAATAGGAGATTTTCCCGCTGAGGGGCAGTCGGTCCGTTTCGGGCCGTGGAAGATAAGCGCGGTCGAGGTGGCAAATCACCGCATACTTCAAGTCAGGATGGAGAAAATCGACAGCGAGGGCCGCGAGGAAAGCGATAATCCCGCTAATGTGGCACCGTGACAAAATAAAGCCTGAAAAACGGAGGGTGGCAATTGGCGGAATCGGATTCGGTAAATTATTGGTCAAAACTGGGGATGTCACCCTGGCTGCTCATGAGAGCGGCCGAAGGCAACAGGGCAATGGCTTACGCGCCTTACTCGAATTTTCTGGTGGGGGCGGCGCTCCTTATGGATGATGGGGCTGTGATAGGGGGGTGCAACGTCGAGAACGCGAGCTATGGCGTTTCGCTGTGCGCTGAGAGAGTGGCGATGGGGAACGCAGTCGCGTCTGGCAGGATCCGTCCCCTTGCTATAGCGGTTGCCGGAGACGGGGCGTCATTCTGCTCGCCTTGCGGTGCCTGCAGGCAGTTTCTGGCTGAGTTCAATCCGGATATGGACGTGATTCTGGCCTGTGAAGGCACCCTCGTCACGATGCCGCTCGGTTCGCTGCTGCCACACCGCTTCAGGCTCGAGGCCGGCGACGTTATGCCGGAAAATAAGGAGAAGTAAAATGCGGGAATCTAAAAATTTCAGATCTGGTTTCGTTACATTCGTGGGACGGCCGAACGTGGGAAAATCGTCCATAATAAATGCCCTGCTGAAAGAAAAGACGCTGGCCGTCTCAAACAAGCCACAGACCACGCGCAACGCCGCGAGATGCATACTCACGACGGATGCCTGCCAGATCGTGATAGTGGACACGCCGGGCCTCCATAAGCCCAAACACGCCTTAGGCGAGTTCATGATGAGGGAGACGGAGGATGCCCTGCGCTCAGTCGACGCGGTCTGCTTCGTGGTAGAAGCGGGGAAAGCGCTTGATCCGGCCGGCGAATCGATACTCAATCTCATTTCAGGGATTAAAGCCCCTATTCTGCTTGCCGTGAACAAGACGGATCTCTGCAGGGGCAGGGAGGGAGAGGAGCGGTTCTGGCGTTTCGTGGCGCCGATTCAGGGCCGGCTGAATCCCTCGGCGGTCATACCTGTATCGGCAAAGGAAGGGACAAACCTTGACGTGCTGCTGGACGAGCTGGCGCGCCGCCTTCCGGAAGGAGAGGCCATATACCCGGAAGACATGCTCATGGACGCGACGGAGCGCTTCATGGCAGAAGAGATCATCAGGGAAAAGATCTTCGAGGTCACGGAGCAGGAGGTTCCTCATAGCGTCGCCGTCATGGTCGAGGAATTTAAAAGCCCGGACGAGTACCCTGACATGAGGCGGGGCGAGATAAGGGCGGACATAATCGTGGAGAGGCCAGGCCAGAAAGCCATACTCATAGGCGAGAAGGGCTCGAAGCTGAAATCAGTCGGGATCGCCGCACGGCGCGAGATGGAGGCCCGTTTCGGATATCCGATATTCCTCTCCTTGTGGGTCAAGGTCAAGCCAAACTGGCGGAAAACCGCCGTCGGGATAGAGAGGGCTGGCTACAGCCGCAAATGATTTTCGGCGCGGGCTTTGGCATTTCGCCCTTCGGGGATTCGTGCGCGCTCGCGCAGGGTTATCACGAAGCGCAAGGCATCGTTTTGCGCAGGAAGGATAAAGGCAAGTCGCAGGACGTGCTGCTTTTTTTAAGCTCGCTTGGCGCGACGTGGGCATCCGCGCCTGGCACAGGCTCTAAAAACAGATTCGGGGCAGGGACGGAGCCGACGATGTGGGGCGAGTTCCGCCTGTATCAGAGCCCGAAACGGCTTTACCTGAAAGGAGTCGACGTCAGGGAGGATTTCTGGGTTTTGCGCGGTTCGCCGAAACCGCTGCGAATGGCCGTGAAATGGTGCGGCGAGCTCGCTTCGAGGCTCTTGCCCGGGGCGGAGTCCGACAGCCTGTTAAGCCTCCTTTGGGGCAGCATGAAAAATCTCGCCTCCGGCATAGACCCAATGCTCCTGGATCTCCGCTTCGCATGGCGGTGGGGCAACCTCTGGGGCCTTGCCCCGCCGCTTGATGCCTGTTCGTACTGCGGAGCGAAGTTTCGCTCCGGTGCCGGCGTTTTTTTCCAGATGACGTCGGAAGGCTTCATGTGCCGCGGCTGCGCCGCGAAGGCAGGATCATCCGGTGCCGCCGCTATCGGCGGGCATATCGGCGCGGACGCGCACGATGTCCTCGTAAAGGCCGCGACGCTCCCGAAAGGAAAATTCATCCCCTGGGCAAGCGGCATATCTCTGCCCGCCGCGCCACTAGCCGCGCCACTAGCCGCTTGCGCTCAGTGGCTCTACTCATTTATAAGCGCGAAGTGAGGAGGAGGTCAGACTGGCACTGTGTCAGGATTCATGCGCCAATTCTGTCAGTTATCTGCCGCGTAATTCACGAGCCCGCCATTCGCCTGAAGTGGGTGGGGTAGTGTGATCCGGCTATTATTTATTGACAACATTGACAGGATTGCCATCAATAAAAGCGCGAAGGTTTTCTACTGCCACGTCCATGAGTCTTTTACGGCTTTCCTTTGGTGCCCACGATATGTGCGGGGTTATGATGCAATTTCTAGCCGTGAGTAGCGGATTGTCCTCCTTGATCGGTTCCGTCGACACGACGTCTACTGCCGCGGCGTAAACTTTGCCGCTTTTCAAAGCGTCGGCAAGATCGGTTTCAACGATGAGGGCACCTCGAGAATTGTTGATGATAATAACGCCGTCTTTCATTTTCGCAATATTCGCGGCATTGATTATTCCTTGAGTGTTCGGGAATAACGGGCAATGGAGGGTGATTACATCAGAGCGAGCGAATAATTCTTCAAGGAAAACATATTGCGCGATCGCACGACCGGCATCGTTTTCGACTTTGTCGTGAGCGATGACTTTCATGCCCAAAGCGGCTGCGATTTTACCGGTAGTTTGGCCGATTCTTCCGAAGCCTATTATCCCTATCGTTTTGTCCGCAAGTTCTATAAGCGGATAGTCCCAGAAACACCAATCTGGATTGTTTTTCCACCGGCCTTTGTGCACAGCGCTGTCGTGATGGCCGATATGGTGGCAGATTTCAAGTAACAAACCGATCGCGAATTGCCCTACAGATGCTGTGCCGTATGCCGGAATATTGCACACTAAAATGTGATGTTCTCTTGCTGTTTCTACATCAACAATGTTGTATCCTGTTGCGAGTACTCCGATGTATTTCAAATTGTGCGAGGCGGCAATCGTTAATTTATCGATAGGGGTTTTATTCGTTATCGCAACATCTGCTTCTTTCAGACGATTTATCACTTCTTGCCGGTTTAGCAATGAAGTGCGCGGATATACTGTTAATTCGCCTAAATTTTCAAAATCTTGCCAGCTCAAATCACCAGGATTTTCCGTGTATCCGTCTAAAATGACTATTTTCATAAAATACCCCCTCTTAGTCGCTATGTGACGAAAAAATTTAAATACCTTATGGATATTATCAAATTTTCGACAGAAAGTTTCAGGTTATACTTATTATGCCATTTTGTCTAACAAAATGGTAAGGCATCTCTATTTTATACGGCACTGCCAAGCATTAGGTAAATCCCATCATTGACAGCCTGTGTTTAGCTGATCCATTTTTGTCAGTAGCTCGCTACTGACAAAAATGATTATCGAATCTTTTAGATCTA
>JAIROA010000096.1 GCA_031257775.1 Synergistaceae bacterium | reverse complement strand
CTGTGGACCGCGAGCGAGGCACGCGTGAAGCAGTGGCCGCGAAGACGCGCCATACGTGTCTGTCTGTCTGTCTGTCTGTCTGTCTGTCTGTCTGTCTGTCTGTCTGTCTGTCTGTCTGTCTGTCTGTCGAAGATTGTGTTGTTTTATTCAGCAGCGCATCAGTAAAAACCACTATTCTCACCTCCTTGCCGCAATTTTTTTTTGGGAGAACATTGCCCTGAGCGTCTGATCGACCGCCGGTTCCGGGAAAACCCCGGCTTTGGCATTTATCCGGGGCTTGCGCTCTTGCGCTCCGTCCGGGACAGCCTGACGGCGAAACGCCGTGGTTTCCGCTAAATGCATACCTCACTTATGACTCCTGTTTATTTGGTATGTAAAACTTTAATGAAATTAGTATAGCCTCTGGCGTTTGCGTGTCAAGATCTTTTACGAAATTGCGCTAAACCTCCATGACAGGCCGTACATGCCGGAAATTCCGGCCATGCCCCTCCGGGCTCGGCATCCAGACGATCATGAAATACGATGCTGATCGATTCCGGTCATGAATTAAGTAATATTCCTCATATATCATATGCCATTTATCCGTTGCGTAAAATTTATCAGCCAAACTTATTTACGCGCTTTTAAGCCCAGATAAGGCATCTTTTCAAAAAATAAATAAATCATGACGGAATATGCGGCGATATTATTTCAAAGCAGTGGCGAATATGTTTGACATGACAAAAAATAATAGTATTTGCTGAAAAATACAGGCGCGCCAGAATGAGCAAAACGCCGTCATCACCGTATTGTTAGGATAAATGAGCCCGCTAACTAATGCTGACCCGCAATGGCCTTGACATAGGCGCATTTTTCTTTCAGGCGGGCGATTATCCGGCGCCCTTCACGCGCGTTATTGGCCCTATGGCCACAGTACGCGCCCATCGCGGCCAATCTCATGACACAGAAGGGTGAATATAAGGCAAGCGTAAAGCGCAAAAAAAGGCTCCCGCAAAGAGGGAGCCTGAATTTACAGGTATTCATCCCTGTTTCTGGCGCTGCCGGTAAATATCGCGAGAGCCGTAACGTCGTCATCCAAACGGTCGCTCAGCCGGTAGAAGCCTTTGAAAATCCTCTCAGAAATTTTCTTGTCATCGTCATGCTGCTGCTCCACGACGCACCCTACTTTGCACGATTGGGAAAAGAGTTGAATTCAATTCCGATGGCGCATATAATATGCGTGTGACATAAAGCTGTGTTGGCGGGGTATGATGATGAAGATAAACAGGAAGAACGATTACTTTTTTAAGCGTGTCTTCGGGCATGAGGACACCAAAGATATCCTGGCGCGTTTCCTGACTGTTGTGCTGGGAGTTCCAATCGAGCCCGACGAACTAACGATTGTGCATACGGAACTGAGCCCGGAATATTTGGCGGATAAAGCATCTGTCCTTGATATCCAAGTCCGAAGGAGCAAAGCTCACGAGAAATATAACGTTGAAATGCAGATTGCTGACAAAGGCAACATAGAGCGCAGATTACTCCACTATTGGGGGCGCGGCTATACGGAGGAGATAAAAGAAGGGGATGATTACTCCAGCCTGCCGAGGATGATAATCATCGCTGTAGTGGATTTCAACGTCTTCGAATGGCGGGATGCCGCAAAATTCCACAGCGTATTCCGTGTCCTCGAAGCGGACGAGGGCGTTTTGTTCTCGGACGCGCTTGAGATCCACATGCTGGAGCTGCCCAAACTGAAACGTCAGCCGCTGAAAGACAACTGGAGTCCTATAGAGTGCTGGGGGCTTTACCTGAACAACCTTGAAGGGGAGGCGATGGAGATGATAACGGCCAAAGAACCGATGATCGGCAGGGCGCTGACGGTCGAGGACGTGTTCGTTAAAAACGACGAAGAGCGCCGTCTTTATGAACTGCGTGAAAAAGGACGGCTGGAGTTCGAAAACGCCATGTTTACCGCTGAACGCAGGGGCGAGCTAAAGGGCGAGCTAAAGGGCAAGCAGGAAGGTATTCTGGAGGGGATGCGGAAAGGCCGGCAAGATGGCATACAGGAAGGCATACAGGAGGGGATGCGGAAAGGCCGGCATGAAGGCATACAAACAACAGCCCGTTCGATGTTAGCCCGGGACATGCCGCTTGCGCTGATCTCTGAAATATCCGGGCTCTCTGTCGAAGAAATCAAAGCCCTCAAATAGACGAGCGAAAATCACAACGCCTGATTGACGGAACAAATAAAGCGGGCGGCAAAACACGCCGCCCGCCAGATCCGGCACCGAAACGCCCCCCTTCGTAATAACGAATGCAATGAAACCGCGAATTGAAGTAGAAGCTTCTTAGCCAACCCGCAGGCTGGATGGCAAGCAATTAAGGAATCGCTGATTAAATGTTCTTTGCGCGAAATGGAGCAGATCCGTTCGCTTCTCGAAATGGCGGCCGTAAAAATGGCCGCAGGCGTAGCAGAGCTACGGTGAGGATCATTTTTGCGGCTGACATAAAGGGAGCGGGCGAAGATGCTCATTGCAGCCAAAGGTTATTTAATCAGCGGTTCCTTAAACCTTTTATAAAAGCGGGGGGTTACAGACATGCTACGTTCTCTTTGGGCCGGCGCAAGCGGCATGATAGCACAGCAGACGCATCTCGACGTCGTCGCTAACGATCTGGCGAACGTCAACACTTCAGGGTTCAAGAAAATCCGCGCCGACTTTCAGGATCTGATCTACCAGATCAACAGAGAGCCGGGCGCTCCCGTCGAGCCGGACTCGATGATACCTACCGGGATTCAGGTCGGGCTCGGCACGAAGGTCGTCGGGACGACCAGGATGTTTGGGCAGGGCTCTTTGCAGACAACGGACAACCCGACGGACGTGGCAATCGCGGGCGAAGGCTTCTATCAGGTGACACTGCCGGACGGCACAATAGCCTATACCCGCGACAGCAACTGGAAAATAGACGCGAACGGGCAGATCGTGACCCACGACGGCTATCTTCTCGAACCGGCGGTGGTCGTCCCAGACGACGCCACGGATTTTTCGGTTAGCCCGACCGGCGCGATCACCGTCCGGATAGTCGGCGCGGTCGAGCCTGAGGAGATAGGCCAGATAGAGCTTGCCCGCTTTATAAACCCCGCCGGGCTCAAGGCAATGGGCAAAAATCTGTTCATAGAGACTGCCGCAAGCGGCGAGGCCATGGTAGGCAACCCCGGTGACGAAGGCTATGGCACGCTGGAACAGCGTTCGATTGAAATGTCGAACGTCCAGGTAGTGGAGGAAATGGTCGAGATGATCGTCGCCCAGCGGGCATACGAGGCTAACTCGAAAACGATCGCTACGGCGGACGAGCTTTTAAGAATAGCGAACAACCTCAGACGGTAGAGCCTTTTAACGGGATAAAGAGATGAAGCGTTTCGCAGTCTTGGAAGCGAAAAAAAGATCGTTCACGCTCGCGGCGCTGCTGCTGTTCGTGCTGACGGCCGGCGGCGCTCACGCGGCCGATCTTTCCGTGGAGCTTCCCGAAGTCATCGAAGCCAGGCACGGCACGTTTTACCTGGGCGAATATGCCGTCATCACAGGCGACGAGGTTCTTGGGGACAGCGCGTCCATGGCGGTGATAAACCCGGCCGGAGGGGAGTTTTCCTGTGGCGATGTCATCGAGGCTTTAGGCGCCACGGCAGCCGCCGGCATGTCCGTGTCGCTTAAGATGCCGGACGTCGTGAAGGTTCTGCCGGAGTCATCGGTCGCCTCGGAATTGAGGGCAATGACCTCCTGGAAGTGGCGCATCGACGTGGAGGGGGACATAGCCTCAGGCGGATTTTCGCTCCCTCCGAAGGTAGTCCCAGGGGCAAGGTCGCTCTCGCTAAAGCTCATGACGCCGGACGGCGATAAAGCGAATAAACAGGTCAAGCTGCGCTGGTATCAGCCGGTCGTCTATTCCGAGTCTTCGCTTCAGAAGGACTCGAGGCTGGATTCGTCCTCACTCAAACGCCGCATAGGAACAGCCGGGATGACGCGGCCTCTTGTGTGGGATCCGTCTCAACTGGATGATTCAGCTTTGCGCCGAGGCATACGAGCGAAAGACCCTATCGCGCATAGCGACGTGGAGGACGCGCTTATAGTGCGGAGCGGCGCTTCCATAAAGCTGGTGGCCTCCGTCGGAGGGCTGGGCGTCGAGATGAAGGGCATAGCCCTGGAGCGCGGGGCCAAGGGAGACGTCATAAAGGTAAGGAATCTATCCACGAGGAAAATTCTGTCCGGAACTATAATAGATGCCGGGCGAGTGTCGATAATAAATTAGAATCCGCTGCGATAGGGAGGGATTCCCATGAAAGTCAGGAAGACGCAAATTTTAACGCTCATAGCCATTTTAACCCTTGCGTTCCAGGCTCTGCCCGCAATGGCTGGCTCGCTTTGGGACAACAGCGGCAGCCTGTTCGAGGACAGGAAAGCTTCGGATTTGGGCGATGTCGTCACGGTGCGGGTTAATGAGAGCATAAAAGACAGCGACGAGGGAAAGACGAGTTCGTCAAAAACGACTGACGAGAACGTGAATTCAGGCTTCGGGATACTGGATTTCATAAGATCCTTTGGAATGGGATCATCGTCCTCGATGAGCAGCAGCACTAAGATAGAGCGCACGAAAACCATAAAGGCCATATTCACGTGCCTTGTGGTGGACGTGCTGCCGAATGGGAATATGGTGATCCAGGGCGACAGGGATCTCACGAGCGGCGCCGAGACGATGAACGTCCGCTTCTCCGGCGTGATCCGCCCTCAGGACGTTAGCCACGGCAACATGGTGGACAGCGACAGGGTGGCGAACGCCGAGGTGGTCGTCTCTGGCAGAGGGCTAATATCCACAACGCAGCGTCCTGGCATAATCAGCCAGATCCTAAAGGCGATTTTTTAGAGTTTTTGTGACTTTGAGACTGTGAAGGCTATGAGGGGTCGGGAAAATATGAAAAACGCGAATAAATCAAACAGCATGACCTCGGCGGCTTGTCGCCTTATATGCCTGGCCGCTATGTGCCTGGCTTTTTTTGCCTTGCCGGCAGGCGCGGGCGAGGTGCAGCCGATGGTGCGCCTGAAGGACATCGCGACGGTCGAGGGCGTGCGCGACAACCAGCTGGTCGG
>JAIROA010000087.1 GCA_031257775.1 Synergistaceae bacterium | reverse complement strand
CTTGCTATCCATGTGAATGGGCGCGCCCAGCCGCAGCTCGCCGTCAATGACGACGGAGATGGTCAGAACGCCGCTCTCCGAGAGCTCCTTGCGCTCGCGCAGGAGGCTCCCCTCGAACTCGCCCAGCATGACGCCGTCGACCAATATCGCCCCGGACACGACCTTGCCCCCGGCCCTGGCCCGCCCGGAACTGTCGAATGTCAGGATGTCTCCGTTTTGAAGGATAAAGACGTTTTCGGGCGGTATGCCCATATCTTTGGCAAGCTGGCCGTGACGGACGAGATGCCGGTACTCGCCGTGAACGGGCATAAAATGCTTTGGGTTCAGGAGGCTGAGCAGTATTTTCTGCTCTTCCCGCGAGGCGTGCCCCGACACGTGAATGGCTTCGCTCTTCTCGTAAATTACCTCGCAGCCGCAGGCAAAGAGCCTGTTTACCGTGTTGCTCACGAGTTTTTCGTTTCCCGGTATCGGCGTAGCCGAGATCACGACGAGATCCTTCGCGCCAAGCCGTATCTGCCTGTGTTCCCCTTTGCTCATGAGGACGAGGCCGGAGAACGGCTCTCCCTGGCTTCCCGTCGTCAGGACGACCGTCTTGTTCGGAGAGAGCTTGTCCGCCTCGGCGGACGTTATGATGAGCCCTTCCGGCACGTTCAGATAGCCAAGACGCCGGGCCAGGTCGACGTAAGAGAGCATGCTGCGCCCCACCAAGACGACCTTGCGGTTAAAGCGCGAGGCAGTCTCGAAAACCCGCTGTGCCCTGTACAGGTTGCTTGCGAAGGCCGAGATGACGATCCTGCGGTCCTTATGGGAGCGGAAAATTTCCTCGAATGCCTTCGTCACCACGGACTCCGAAGGAGTGAAGCCGCCGCGCTCGCTGTTCGTGGAATCCGCCAGAAGAAGCAGGACGCCCTCCTTGCCGAGAGCAGCCAGGGCGGCAAGATCCGTCCCCTTCCCGCCTATGAGCGTCGCGTCGAGCTTGAAATCGCCGCTGTGAAATATCGTGCCGATTGGAGTGCGGACAAAGACAGCGATCGAGTCCGGTATGGAGTGGGACACGCGGATGAAACCGACATCGAAACAGCCAGCATTGACAGTCATCCCAGCCTGAACCCGATTGTATTTCGGCTTGTATGTCACGCGCAGGTCAAGCATTTTGTTCTCCACAAGCGCCAAGGTAAGAGGCGTCCCATAAAGAGGAACGTCCAGGCGTGGAAGCACCAGAGGTATCGCCCCTATGTGGTCTTCATGCCCGTGCGTTAAAAAAATGCCCTTTATTTTTTCGCGATTTTCGACTAAATACTGAACGTCCGGAACGACGAAGTCGATGCCCAGCATCTCTTCCTCCGGGAATTTCATGCCGCAATCTATAATCACTATCTCATCGCCATACTCTATGGCGGTAATGTTCTTGCCTATCTCGCCCAGCCCTCCGAGCGGGATTATCCTCAAGCCGGCGTCTGGTTTGTTGCTTCTGCCCGCGGCGGGCTTCCCGGCTCGTTTTTTTCTCATTATTGTCATTAAGCTGACCAGCTCCTTGTTAAAGTAATTTCCTGTAAATCCATAAGCCCTATCGTACCACAAAAATCACCTATTACGAACGTAAAGAGGCGGGATGATCGCATTATAAGAGCGCGCGCCCGCTCAGGCTTTCGTGTTACCGTTTATATCCTATTACGTTGCGGAGCAGGTTTTTCCTCCACTCTTCGCCGGAGGCGTCCTCGACGCCGACGGGCGAGCCGCCGTCTATCACCCCGATGATGCCCCTGCCCTGGCTAGTCTCGGCCACGATTACCTGCAGGGGGTTTGCGGTCGCGGCGAAGACGCCGCAGACTTCCTGGACGGCTTTGATGCGGGACAGCACGTTTATCGGGTAGCCGTTCCGCAGGACGACGACGAACGAATGCCCCGCTCCTATTTTAAGCGCGTTTTTGACGGCGCAGTCGACTAACTCCGGATCGTTGCCGTCGCGCCTTACCAGCTTTTCGATAGATGCCTCGCAAAACGCGACGCCGAACAAAAGCGACGGCGAAGACGTCACAAGCGCCTCGAAGATGTCCTCCACCGTCTTGATGAAGTGGCTCTGCCCCACGATGACGTTGCAGTCTTCCGGTATCTCTACGGTCTCAAGCGCAAACTTCAGTTCTGACATCGCACGCACCTCCATAAAAAAACCCCGGCTGCGCAGTCGGGGTAATGTTGATAATGATTCTCCAGCGCTTTTGCCCTTAACTGCCGGTGCTTGTCCTCTTTAGCTCCTGCACCACGTCGTCCGTGATGTCGAGGCCCCCGTAGAAAAGAGCGGTCTTGTCCACGACCACGGTTACCTGCTTTGCCGTCGCCACAGCCCTGACCGCGAGGTCGATATCCTTAAACAGGGGCTGCATCAGCTTCTGCTCCTCTTCGGCGATTTCCCTGCGCATCGTCTGGAAGATCTCCGCTTTTTTGTTGTTGTCGCTTTCCTTGTCGATCGCGGTTTTTGCCTGTTCCTGTTTCTGATCCGCTATTTTTTTGATCTGCTGCAGGGTCTGCTCGTACTTCGGGTGCTGAAAAAGAACTTTCTGCGGATCTATGCCGCCCACTTTCTCCTCGGCAGCCATCACGGCGCCTGTCGCAAAGACAACAATAAAAATCGCCGTAATAAAAATAGACAAAAGTTTCCTCCGCATTTGCATAATAAAAGCCTCCTCTTTGCTTATTGCACACTATGCCAATAAGATTTTACTAGCGATGTTTTGCGCTGTCCAAGTATAATTGCGTATTGGAATTAACCTTAAAATGTATACCCCGGCCGCCGCGACACGGGCCTTGCGCCATCAATACGCTAAGGGCTCTTCGAGAACCGCAAGCAGCTTTTCGGCCACGAAGCGCACGTCGCGGTCATCCATGCCGGGATAAAGCGGAAGGGATATCTCGCCTGACGAAAACATCTCCGCCTTCGGGAAATCGCCCGGCTTAAAACCGAATTTCTCCCTGTAATAGGAGTGAAGGTGGACAGGGACGTAATGAACCTGAACGCCTATCCCGTTTTCGCGCAGAGACACGAATGCCCTCTTTCGCATCTCCGGGATAACCCAGACCGGGAACAGATGATAGGAATGCCCCGGAGAGTCCGGCGGCAGCTTCAGGCCTCGCGGCGCGCCGCGCAGCGCTTCTCTGTACAGCGCGGCCAGCTCCCTGCGCCTTGACAGGAACGCGTCCATCCTTTTCATCTGGCTTAGACCCAACGCCGACGCCATGTCCGAAAGCCTGTAATTACAGCCTATGCTTATCATGTCGTTGTCCCAGGGCCCTTCGTAAGGCCTGATGAATTCCTGTTCGGACTTGACTATTCCGTGCGAGCGGAACAGCCTCATGCTCTTCGCGAAACGCTCCGAATCAGTCAGCACCATCCCGCCCTCCGCGGTCGTGATGTGTTTCACCGGGTGAAAGCTAAAGACGGTCATATCGGCCTCCGTCCCTACCTTCCGCTCGCCGCGCCGCGCCCCCAGAGCGTGAGCCGCGTCCTCTATCAGGACGGCGCCGGTGCGGGAGGCAAGCTCCCTGAACGGGCGCACGTCCACGGGGTATCCCGCGTAACTCACGGGGATTATGACCCTGACCGGCGAGGGCGCTTTCATGCAGGCGGCGTGAGCCAGCACGGGATCGAGGCAGAGCGTGTCCTCCGAGATATCCGCAAAGAGCGGAGAACCGCCGCAATATATGGCGGAATTTGCCGTCGCGGCGAAGGTCATCGGGGGGGCAAGGACGAGATCTCCCCGAGTCACGCCGGCAGCGTGCATTGCCCCGTGCAGCGCGGCGGTGCCGCTCGAAAACGATACTGCGTAAGAAGCCCCGGCATACTCCGCGACCGCGGACTCGAAACGCTCGACGGCAGGCCCGGTAGTGAGCCAGTCGCCCCTTAGAACCTCCATGACCGCCCTGATGTCGTCCTCGTTGATATCCTGCCGCCCGTAGGGCAAGTGTTTGCCTGACAATGCCATCCCTCCTCGGATAACTGCCCAAGACACTGAATTACCGACCCGTCACGCGAATCGGAATAGCGCGACGCAATGTTGCGCCCAACGCGAAGCGCCAGAGGTTTTTTCCAAATCAACTCGTCTGTCATGAGTTGATTTGGAATTAGAATCATTATATGCCGCAAGCCAGCCCCTGAATGAAATTACTTGAAATCGGCCGCTACCCGTTTTATCTTCTCATGATCCCACGAATCACGCTGGCCCTCCTGGTCAATGCCTCCCAGCGGAAGTATCCTCCTGAAATCGGAATACTGCTGCAGCTTGATGTCGGGGAACCCGGATTCGCGTATCGTGGCCACTATCGTGTGAAGCCCTGCCGTGCGGGCGACGTTCAGCACCGGCACCATGTCCGTATCCTTCGAAAAAACCAGTATCGTGTCCACCTGCCTATAAAATGATACGTGAGAGATGTCAAGCCCTATAAGCATGTCGACCTGTTTTTGAACCAGGTTCGGGCGCCCATTCGCCTCTAAGTTCTGGCAACGCTGCTGCCCTAGCCTCAGCGCGAAGAAGTCGCTCTTCATGAGGTTTTCCTGAAACTCCCTGGCCATCTCGTATGTATACTCGTGCCTTGCCTTCGGGGAGCTGTTCGTATTGCCGGGCATCTCAGGGGTGAACCAGTATTTTTGAAACAGCCCCAGCTCCGCCGTCCCAGAGTACCTTCTGGAACTCCCGCAGAAGGACTCCACTTCGCCGGACGTCATCGGCAGGGCAGTGTAGAGGAAAATCCTGAACAGGCGCTCGCGCGGAAGGAGAAAGGAGTGAAACAGATAAATGAGGTGTTGCATGTTATTGCAGTCAAACACCAGTGACCTGTCTTTTTTGAGCGTGACCGAAAGACACCCGTACAGATTTTGCCAGTCAACAAAAATCGCGACCTTATCCACAGTTTATTCCACCTTTAACGGAAACCATTTGAAAGAAAATCCTGGAAATCAGGGGAAAAAATTTGCCGGATGACGTGTAATCACACCACCCGGCCTTAAGTTACTTTCCCGCTCCTGAGGAGCTGAGTAATTTTTATCACCCCGAGCTACATTTGTCAAGTAAAAAATAAAATTTGTCAAGCATAAAAACCACAAAAAATTTCCGCGATAAGAGCGCATTTAATTTTTTATATTCATGCAGTCGCCGAATGCGGGCTTTGCCGATCATAGCGCGTCGTCGTCTAAAGAACGCCCCGCTCCTGTCCCGCACCCTTGCGATAAGCGCTTTCAGCGGTTCTGACTTCAGGCCATTTATTTCTATATCACTATACCACCTCCGGAAGAAGCGGGCTGCGCGCCGGGAAGCTCTTCCTAGCGGGCTGGAAGCCTTTTCTGAATGAGCCTGCCGCCTACCTTGAAGTTATTGATGAGCGCTTCGATCTCAGAGGCCAGATTGGAGAGATTCTGAGATTCCCGCGCTACGTCCTCCACGACTCCGGCCGTTTCCGTCACCGACTTCCCCACTGCCGATATTTCGTTTGTCAAATTGCTGATGCTGCCTTGAATAAGGCTGGCTGACTCAGAAATCTCGTTGCTCGAGGCGGACTGCTGCTGCGCCGCGGCGGCTATCGCCTGAACGGAGTCGTTTACCCTGCCTATCTGCACAAGAGTATCCTCCAAGTTTTTCCGAGATTCCTCAGCCTTTACAACGATTTTTGAGATATTGTCGGCGGATTCCTGCGTGGAATGGATAGCTTCCGACGTACCGGCCTCCAGTTTTTCGATGAGTTCCTTGACGTGCAGCGACGCTTCGTTCGATTCCTCCGCCAGCTTCCGGACTTCTTCCGCGACTACGGCAAAGCCGCGCCCGGCTTCCCCTGCCCTTGCCGCTTCTATCGCCGCGTTTAGGGCAAGCAGGTTCGTCTGGCTCGCTATGTTGCCTATCGTCGTGACGAACCCGGAAATGGATGCCACGGACGTGCCGACTGAGGCCATGCCCTCGCTGTTTTTGATTATCTTCTCCCCTATGCCCTGCAGCTCGTTCACGAACTCGTTCACCATGCCGGACACGTTTTTGCTAAGCTGGGACGTGGCAAAAGACGCTTCAGCGCCATCTGTAGCCGACGCGGCTGTCATCGTCGCCGCTTTTGTGACCTCCCCTATGGACCTTGCCGCGGATTCCGCGGCGGCGAGAGCGCTGCCTGAGAGTCTTTCCACGTTCCTGAGCCGCTCCTTCACGCTCGTGACCTCGGAAGTTGCCTTGCGGGAGAAGCCGTCGAGATCCACGGAGGACGACGACATCCTCTCCACGTGCCCGCGCACGTTGACTATCACCCCGCTGAAGGCACTCCGCACGTTTTTCAATGACGCCAGCATGGATCCTATTTCGGTGCCTGTGCCAGTGCCCGCTTCCAGCCTTGCGGTCTCTTCATCTATATCGAGGTCGAGGCTGGCGATCCGCCCGAGCGACTCCTCCACCATGCGGATGGGCCTCACTATGGACGGTATGAAAAACGCCATGAACGTCACGAGCAGCGCCAGGGCAATGCCGCCGGCAATTACGAGAAGCGACGTTATGCTCGCCACTATGCCCGATATCTGTTTGTGAGAGACGACGACTCCCGTGACGTATCCGCTTTCCGTGGAACGGTAGAACATGCGCTGCTTGTCGCCGCGCATCACGTAGTCATCCCAGCCGCTTTGCCCTGAAATCGCCTTTTTCCCGACCGCCGCCAGTTCGGGGGTTATGTTGACGCTCGCGGCGGAAATGTTTTCTTTCATTATAAAATTCTTGTCCGGATGTTCGAGGATCGTCCCGTCCTTCGCGGCCAGGAAGCCGAACCCTACTCCCATGACCCGCGTCACGGAAATCCGCTCCGAGAGCTTCGAAAGCGAGAGGTCGGACGCTATCACGCCGAAGAACCGCCCTGTCTTTCCATAAAGCGGCGTCGCTATAGTGACGACTAAGGAATCAGTCTGAGCGTCGATATAGGGATCCGTCACTATGGTATCCTTCGCATCCCTGGCATCGACGTACCAGGAACGCGAGCGCGCATCGTAATCCGCCGGCGGCGTCCAGCCGTTGCCGGAAGCGAACCCGCCTGTCGCCTCGACGCCTGTGTAAATATCCATGACGCTGTTTTCACCGTTTTTCTCGAAGAAGCTCGCCATGAGCGACTTCAGCGCGTCAAAATCCACGCTCCCGTCCTCGCTGAACAGCCCGGTCACCCCCGGCGCGGCGTTCTCGCTGATGTTCTTGAGGCCGTTGAAGTAGAGGTTTATGGCGTACGCCTCGTCCTCCACCTTTTCGATTCCCTCGACGTTCGATATGTTGACGAGAACGCTGGTGGATTTCACGTACATCGACGTGACGAGGACGACAAACACCACGGCGATCACTGACGCCAGCAGGAACAGTTTAGTGCGGATCTTCAAATCGATCACTCCTTATACGTTTTTATTTCATGTATTTGGGCAAAATAAAAAAACAAAATGCCCGATAGCTTTCTATTATGCCCTCAGAAGCATCGCTGTCAAGATGCGCGTTTCTTTTCGGGCTCACGCTTTCAAATCGGCATTAATGTGCTTTACTCTCCGTGGCTTCTGGAGTAATCTATTAGCCGCGATTTTCGGGGCCGGTCCGAGGCGCGGCTTTCCGGTTTATGGCGATTGGGCATATCGCAAAACAGCGAGGGGTTGATTTTCATGCCTGTATGGGGTTTTCTTCTGTGTCTTGTAGCTGCGGCGTGCTGGGCGGTCTCGCCCATTTTGATAAAAATCGGGTTGAGGAGGGCCGGCCCGAACGAGGTAAGCCCCATCAGGTCATTGAGCTATTTCGCGGCCATGCTGGCCGCCATGCTCATATTCCAGCCGGGCCGCTGGCCGTCACTCACGCCGCTCATGCTTCTGGCCGTCTTCGCTAACGTGGCAACGTCGTCCGTCCTGGGCGATCAGCTTTATATTTATTCCATAAACAAAATCGGCGCGTCGCTAGCGGTGTCGGTCAACAGCGCGTACCCCCTCATAACCACGGCCGTATCCATCCTCGTCCTCGGGGAAGAGATAACGAGGCTGATCTGGGCCGGAACGGTCTTCATCATCATAGGGATACTGCTCGTGACGCAGGGGGCCAGCAAAAAGATAAAGGAAGCGGATCCAGACAGGAAAAAAAACCTCGCGGCGCGCACGCTCATGGCCGGGATAGCCCTTGCCGCCGGCTCGGCGGTATGCTCCGGCATCAACAACCCTTTCATAAAGGTCATAATGCAAGAGAGCGGCTGGAGCCCGGTTGAGACGTATTTCCTGCGCAGCGTGGCCTACATCATCATAGCGTGGTCCATCAGGGCCGTCGAGTGGCGAAAATTCCCTCACATAGTTATGCCTCTTCGCAAGGTGCGGCTGAAATCCTGGCTGGCGCTCTTATGCGGCGGATTCGTCGCGCTTGCCCTTGGCGGGCTGCTTTTCGGGATATGCGTCAACGTGCTTCCCGTGTCCGTCGTCACTCCGATTACGGCATCCAGCCCCCTGATCACCGTGATGATAGCTAGGTTTTTTTACAGGGAAAAGCTCACGAGGATACAAAACGCCGGGGTCTTTTTCGTCATACTCGGATCCATTGCCGTCAGCCTCTGACGTCGACCTTGCCTCCGGGATCTTTTTTTCCATTTTGCCCCGATGGCTTTTTCATATCCCGCGCAGCCGGAACAGCGCGTTTTTCGCTCTCGATGCGCGGCGCAAGGGCGCTTGCCTGCGCGGATAACGCCGAGCCGCCCTGGACGATCGCGACGACGGCATTGTGAATCTCGTCCAGCGCCTCAGGTGGCAATATCTCCTGATCAGCAGGCGGGCGTTCCGTTCCTTTAAGGGCATACCATTCGTCCAGTATCGTCTCCACGCCGTTCATGAACTCCACGGAGGCTTCGGCGAACTGCCGCTCGTAGTACTCGGCAAGCTTCCCGTTGTCGTTCGCCCGTGCCGTGTCTATGCGGCCCGTGAGCGTGTCCAGCTTGACGATCAGGCCGTCAGTCTCCTTAGCTATAGCGCGTATGCGCGCTTCTATCTGAGCCGTGTCCACGGCAGTCGTCCTCCTTTATTTTTCATGACTATCAAGTTGCCTCAGAAGGCTGGCCAGGACGATGAGCAAACTATATAATTCATACTTTTTCATTTTCCCTTTGCCCAGTCGGCTATCCGCCGAGCCAGGGCGGCCGAAGCGCCGCGCTCGTGGGTAAGCTCCCAGAACGCGCGCGAGATCCCCTGGAGGGCTTGCGGGTCGCCCAGAAGGCTTATGGCACGGCTCGCGACGTCCTCCGCCTTGAAGAACCCCCTTATCTCAGGGGCGATCATCTTTTTAGCAATCTTGTTCGTCAGGCTTACGAACTCCGTCCTCCTGTTGAGCCTGACGATATAGTTTTTTTTGAGCCTGCGTATGCCGGGAATCCAGAGAGGCAGGATGCCAGGTATGCCGTCGAGCGGATATTCGTCCGCTTTGTCGAGAGGCAGGACCATTATGTAAGGAACGTAAAGCGCGGCAGCCTGAAGGTTGTTCGTTCCCGGAACCGTGATCGCGAGCTTGCTGCAGGCAAGAGCTTCGAGCGACCTTCCGCGGACCACTGTCCCCCATCTGCCGCCGCCTAGGCTGATGGACTGAACCCTCGTCTCGCCGCGGCGCTCTATCCGGGCCTCGTCCAGCGCCCGTTCGAGAAGATCCTCCCGCACTGTCGGGGCAAGCGGGAACAGAACCCTGTGATCCGGAAATTCCTCCGTGACAAGCGATGCTATGCGCGCGAAAAAAGGCACGCCCTGACAGTATTCTATGGGCCTGCTGCCCGTGAGGCATGAGATCACGGGCTCGCCAGGCGACAGCCCGAGAATCTCCCTCGTCTCATCCTCGCTCTCGTTCACCACGACGCTGTCGAGCGCCAGATGCCCTATCTTCTCGTATTTTTCCTTTGGTATGCCCAGCAGGGCGAACCGATCCGCCGCGTCGCCGTCAGGGACGAAAAAGCGCCCGACGAACCTGTTCCAGCTCGGGCGGCTCGAATAAGCCCACAGAGGCGCGGCCAGTTTTTTCGCGATATAGACCGTGAAGAAAAAGTCCCCTCCCAGGCGAAGCACCAGTTTCCTGCCCTTCGAGACGTCCGCCGAGTTAAGGCCGCCGATGCGGAAGCACCTGTCCGCTCCCGATACGGCGCCCAGCGCAAGCTCTTCCCCGCTGGCATACTGGCAGGGAAGTATCACGAGCGAGATCCTGCAATTCCACACGCGCGAGCGTATTTCCCGCACGACGGGCATCACCCAGCCGGATATCTCGCCTGGGGAGTTTGCCGTGATGTACAGGTCGAGGGAAAACCCGGCACCGCTCAACAGAGACCCTCTAGCGAGGCCAGAACGGGTTGAGCCGCCGTTCGTCCCCTATCGTCGTGTCCGGGCCGTGGCCAGGGTAGACGGCCAGGGAGTCAGTAAACGGCGAAAGCCTCTCAAGCGATCTGTAAAGCTCGTCCTCGTCGCCGCCTGGAAGATCGGTGCGGCCTATGCTCCTCGCGAAGAGCGTGTCGCCGGAGATTAAAAGCTCCTGGCTGCCTTCCGTTATATAAAAGCAGCATCCTCCGCGGGTATGCCCAGGGGTAAATATGACACGGATTTTCATCTCGCCCGCCTCGATCACGTCGCCGTCCGAAAGGAGACAATCGGCCGCGCCGACGGCCTCAGGGGTTCCCATCATGCGCGACAGGGCCTTATCGCCTCCCGTGAGGCACGGCGCGTCCAAGGCATGAATGGCCACGCCCTCGGAAGCGAGAGCCCGTATCTCCGCCGTCCCGGCTATATGATCCGGGTGCCCGTGAGTTATGAGCACCCATTTGAGATTCAGGCCTCTGGCGTTCAGGAAATCCTTGACCTCCCGCATCGGGCCGCCCGGATCGACGACGACCGCGTCCTTCCCCTCGGAACAGACAACGTAACAGTTTGTCCAGTAAGGCCCTACGGCAAACTTTTTTATCCGCAAAAAAATCCCCCCTGATCACATATCGGCCGAGTCAAGGATTATAGTGACAGGGCCGTCGTTTATCATCTCAACTTTCATGGAAGCGCCGAATTCCCCGCAGGACACCTCAAGGCCGCATTCTTTCAGGAACTCCACGAAGCGCCCGTAAAGCTCGTTGCCAAGCTCAGGCGGCGCCGCCCCCGTGAAGGACGGGCGCCTACCCTTGCGGCAGTCAGCGTAAAGCGTGAACTGGGAAACCGCCAGGATCGCGCCGCCGGCGTCTATGACGGAATAATTCATCCTCGCGTCCTCTTCAGGCGCACTGCCGCCGAATATCCTCAGATTCGCGATCTTGTCCGCCAATTTTTTAGCGTCCCGCTCCGTGTCTCCCGGCGCGACGCCGATGAAAACGCAGAGCCCCTTCCCTATCCGCCCCGTCAGCCTGCCGCCTGCCGTAACCGAGGCGGATGTGACGCGCTGCGCCACTATTTTCATAGCTTCATAGCCTCAGCCTCTCGTTATCTCAATCATGCCGTTTATGCAGTTTATCCTCGCTATCACCCGGTACAGATGCTCAAGATCCCAGACCTGAAGGTCAATCACAAACCTCGTCCTCATCCCGTTCACGACGTTGCCGCGGATGTTGACGATCTGCCCGTCCGTCTGGCTGATGGCTTGTCCCAGGTCGGCAAATACGCCGACCCTGTCGCTGGCCTCGACATGAATGCGGGCCGTGTAGCGGGTTGGCTGTTTATTGCCCCACGTGACGGGAATCCTTTTGTCCTCCTGGACGCGCCCAATGTTCGAGCAGTCGCGCCGATGGATGGTTATGCCCCTGCTCTGCGTCACGAGCCCGACTATCTTGTCGCCGGGTACAGGGCAGCAGCACATCGCGAGCGCGACTAAAACGCCGTCCGCTCCCTCAACCACGACCGCGGACTCGGACTCCTTCGTCGGCTTTACGGGCTGCTGTTTCGTCGGCGCGGCGTCCTCCTTCGACCTATGCCCTTCGACGCGCGTCATGATGCCGGCGGCGGTCTGATGAGCGTTGCCTATGGAAAGTATCAGATCCTCGACGCCGGCATAGCCAAGGTCGTTCGAGACCTGGCTCAACTGCGACGTGAAGCTGTCTATCGTGTACCCCTCGGACGGATACCGGCGCGCTATCTCGCGTTCGAGCAGGTCGCGCCCGCGCTCCGTCTTCTCTTCCCTTTCAGCCCTGTCTATCTGCCTGAAATACGACCTTATCTTGTTCCTAGTCCTGTTCGACATCGCGATCTTGAGCCAGTCGCGGGACGGGCGGCCTTGCGGCGAGGTGAGTATCCGCACTATGTCCCCGTTTTGAAGCGTGTAGTCCATCGGCACGATGCGCCCGTTGACCATCGCGCCCACGCACTTATGCCCTACCTGCGTGTGAACGGAGTAGGCGAAGTCTATAGGGGTCGATCCGTTTGGGACAGATATGACCTTGCCTTGCGGCGTGAACACGAAAACCTCCGTCGTCAGGACATCCGTCTTGATGTGGTCGAGGAACTCGGAGGGCTCCGACGACTCGCCCTGCCCTTCGAGGGCCTTGCGTATCCACGAGAGCCTGACGTCGATGTCGCTTGCCTTCACAAGCTTTTCCTTGTACTGCCAGTGGGCCGCTATGCCGTACTCGGCAAGGCGGTGCATCTCCCACGTGCGGATCTGGACCTCCAGGGGCTCGCCATTCGGGCCCACGACCGTAGTGTGAAGGGACTGGTACATGTTTCCCTTCGGGTTTGCGATGTAGTCATCGAACTGCCCCGGTATCGGCTTCCAGATGGTATGCACGATGCCAAGAACCTGATAGCACTCCGCGAGCGTGTTCAGGATGACGCGCAGCGCCAGGATGTCGTATATCTGATCCAGGGAGAGGTTTTTCCGGTTCATCTTCTCGTATATGCTGTAATAGTGCTTGGGCCTGCCGTTGATCTGCGCCATTATGCCGTCTTCGCGGAGGCGCTCGCCCAGTATTTCCATGCCCTTTTTTATGACATTTTCGCTTTCGGGCATCTTTTTCCGCACCCTGCGGCGTATGTCGTAGTACATCTCAGGGTCGATCACGCGGAACGACAGGTCCTCCAGCTCGCGCTTTATATGGTAAATGCCCAGGCGGTGCGCCAGGGGCGCGTATATCTCCAGCGTCTCCTGGGCGATCGAGATCTGCTTCTCCCGCCTGTGCGCCTGGATCGTGTTCATGTTGTGCAGACGGTCCGCGAGTTTTATAAGGACGACGCGTATGTCCTTCGCCATTACGAGGAACATCTTCCTTAAATTCTCGGCCTGATAGTCGAGGACATTTTTAAAAGGCAGCTTGCCCAGTTTGGTCACTCCGTCCACGAGCGTCGCCACGTCGTCCCCGAACCGCTCGCGTATATTGTCAGCCGTGATCTCCGTGTCCTCTATGACATCGTGAAGGAGCGCCGCTTTTAGCGTCGGCGTGTCAAGCTGCATGTCCGACAGGACTGAAGCCGCGCCCAGCGTATGGACGATATAGGGGTCGCCGCTGTACCTGTGCTGGGACTTGTGGGCTTCGGCGGCGTAAACGAACGCGTCGCCCACCTGCATGAGATCCTCTTTCTGGAGATACCTGGAGGCTCTTGCCCAAAGCTCCTGCCACGCGATGCGGACGCTCGAAACGCGCTGCTCCTCAGGTATCCGGCCTATATAGCTTTCCATGAGGGCGCGCATGGAGCGGTTTATGCTTATGGACAGGGCAGGTGCCGACGACGGCTTCAGGAGTTTTTTCTCCTCATCTTCCGCAGCCTTCATCTGCGTGAATTTATCGTCCCGTCCGTCCTGAGCGTCCATTGCCTAAGAACCGCTGACTACTACCTTTTCCAGAACGAGCTGGAGGCTCTCCGAGAATCTCCAGAAATTGACGCGCGGCCTGTATACCCAGCCCGATGGGGAAAAATCGGAATTAAGGAGGTGTTCCCCGCTGAAGCCCAGTATTTCGCGCCCGTCCACGAATATTTTTATGTGATTGCCTTTTTTGCCCAGAGGCTCCGCGTTTATTTCGCCCTTATTGGAGCAGAAGAGCTTCGGATGGGGGTTGTCGACGCCAAAGGGCCCCAGGCGTTCCGCGTCTTTCCAGGCGTTTAAGTCAAGCTCGGCCGGCGACCAGTAAAGGATGTCCTCTTTGTCGTCGGAGACCTTGGCATTCGAAAGCAGTTCCTCCAGCCTGTCCCGGACTTCCGCCCACTTGTCGCCTGACACGCTGAATCCCGCCGCCATCCTGTGGCCGCCCCAGCTTGCCAGGTCGTCCGATATCGCGGCCAGTATGGCCTCCGCGTCGACACCGTTAGGCACCCTCAGCGTGCCACGGATCAGCTGGGGCTGGGCAGGCGCCGCCAGCACGATCGGCACGTCGCGCTCCGCGCAGACATGGCTCGCCACGCTGCTCAAAACGCCGGCCGGCCAATCTCGGCCGAAAAGGACGTGCCTGTAGCGGTCGTTGCTGCTTATGCCAGAATATACGTCATTTATGATCCTGGCGGATATGTCCCTCCGGCGCCTGTTCAAGTTTATGAGCTTCTGAGCCTGCTCCTCCACATCGTCCTTTGGGAAAAACAGGTTCATGGCAAGATCGGCAAGCTCAAGCCGCCCCGCCGCGTTGAGGCACGGGATTATCCTCATCGTGAGCGAGTCGGTGTCTATGGACTGAGGATCGAGATCCATCCCCCGCATCAGCGCGAGGAGGCCTTTTCTGGGGTATCGCCGCATGGACGCGATCCCCTCCCTCACTATGGCCCTGTTGACCGGGGAGGACATGGGGACGCAGTCCGCCAGCGTCGCGAGCGCCGTAAGGTCGAGGCGTTTTAAGAGCCAGTCCTGGGGCGCCATTCCGTTCTTCCCCGCCCAGCACCAGGCCACTCCGGCCGCGCAAAGCTGCTTCCCAAGCTTATTCCCGTCCACCTGCGGGTTGACGAGCGCGTCTCCCGCCGTAGGATGCCCCTGCGTGAGATGATGGTCGAATATCACGACCGGTATCCCGGCCGCTTTTGCATTAAGGGCCGCGTCCCTGTTCTGCGTGCCGCAGTCCACGACTACTAAGAGGTCGCACTTTCGCCCCGCGCCGGCTATGGCCTTGACGACGCTCTGGTGAAGGCCGTAGCCCTGATTGTATCTGTGGGGGATGTAATAGCGAACCCGGGCTTTTTTCATGAGCGCAAGTTCCATCATGAACGTCGTGGAAGAGATGCCGTCAACGTCGTAGTCACCGTACACGACTACGTTGTCTCCCTCCTTGAGGCCGGACCATATATCGCGGGCCTTTTGCGATCCCTCTCCAAGATCGACGCTGTCAAGCCACGCGGCAAGATCCGGGTTTATCCATTTTTTCCGATCGCTCTGCGCGGCGCCTTCGTCTATGCCGCGCATCCACAAAAGGGACGCCATGAACGAGGAACAGTTGAGCTTCCTCGCTAAATGCTCCATGGATCCGTCCGGCGCCCATACCTTCAGTTTTTCTTCAGGACACGACGGAATCAAACTGACATTGTCTCCTTCTTATCCTCAGACGCAGGCTCAGCGGCCGGATTTAGCCGCGGCTCGTCCTGGACGGGCGCGACGGGCGCCGAGATCCCGGCAGGCGAAGGAGAGAGGTTATTGAAGGCGGAGAGCAGCGATTTTTTTTCCTCTTCAAGGCCCGCGATCTTCAAGTCCTTCTCCTTTATGATGCTTTTGTATTTGGCGCGGCCCTCCAGCGAGGCGAAAATGGAGAATATCCACATGAGCAGGACTCCGGCAGAAAAAAGAAGGGCTTCCCATACCCCCTGCGGAAAAACCCTCTCGAACACCAGAAACCTCACGTATATATCCCCGGCGTTCTGAAAAGCGTACACCGCGGAGAGTAAAATCGAAAAAGCTATGGCAAGAATGTAAGTCAGCAAAAAGGTCTCTCCCCTCGTAAAATTATTATTTCGAATTATAGCATAACGGCGAGGGAAAATATTTCGCATCGCCGGCAAGCCTACAGGCGGTGCCCGGCATAGAGCTGAGACAAAATGCACAAAACGCCCCGGCGTTATTAAGGAACCGCTGATTAAATAACCTTTGGCTGCAATGGGCATCTTCGCCCGCTCCCTTTATGTCAGCCGCAAAAATGATCCTCACCGTAGCTCTGCTACGCCTGCGGCCATTTTTACGACCGCCATTTCGAGAAGCGAACGTATCTGCTCCATTTCGCGCAAAGAACATTTAATCAGCGATTCCTTAAATCTTGCTGAAAAACAATTCCAAAAACGAACTGCTCGGAACCGCCGTCACTTCGCCCTTTTATAAAAAGGCAGATGGACTACCTCCGCGGAAACCCTGCGGCCCCTGACATCGACTTCGAGCGCCGTGCCGATCTCCCCGTACGGCTCGTCCAGAAGCGCCATCGCGACAGGATATCCTAAGAACGGGCAATGGGTGCCCGACGTCGTTTTTCCTGCCTCCGCAGAGCCGGCGTAGACAGCCTCGTTCCCCCGCGCTATGCCTCTGCCCGTTATCCTGAGCCCGGCACGCCGCCGTTTCGGCTTATCTTTGCCAATCAGCGCCGATTTCCCGATGAAATCGCCCTTCTCCATCTTTATTCCCAGCTCCAGCCCCGCCTCAAACGGCGTGACACCGTCGTCCATCTCGTGACCGTAAAGCGGCATTCCGGCCTCGAGCCGGAGGGTGTCGCGCGCGCCAAGGCCGGCCGGGACGAGGCCGTAGCCGGCCCCAGCGTCTAAGAGCGCGTTCCACAGCTTAGGCGCGTCGGAATTGGCGAGATATATCTCATATCCCTTCTCCCCCGTGTATCCTGTCTGGGAAACGAGGCACCTTACGCCGCCTACCGTCACGCCGTCTATAAACGTGTAGTATTTTCCAGGTATCCCGGACTCGTCCGCCAGCAGCCGCAAGATCTCGTCTGATGCCGGGCCCTGCAGCGCTATCTGCGCCACATCGTCCGATATATCCTCCATGACGACGTCGCCCGATATGCGCTCCCTCATCCACGCCACGTCTTTTTCCCTGTTAGCGGCGTTCACCACGGCCAGATATTTTTCTTCCGAATAGCGGTAGACGATCAGGTCGTCGACTATCCCCCCAGCGTCGTTGCATAGAAGCGAGTAGCGCACGCGGCCGTCAGCCATGCCCCGAAAGTCGTTGGACAGGAGCCTTTGCAGGTTCGCGAGCGCGTCCGGCCCGGTAAAGAGCACCTCGCCCATGTGGGAAACGTCGAATATCCCGGCCTTGGAGCGGACTGCCATGTGTTCGGCTATCACTCCGGAATACTGCACCGGAAGCATGCAGCCCGCGAACGGCACGATCTTGCCGCCCAGCATGACGTGATTTTCGTAGAGTGGCGTCCGCTTCCCTTCCCTCAAGATGCTGTCATGACCTCCCATGCTGATTCCCCCTTGTCCTTGGCTTCCTGGCAAAAAAATAAAGACGCGTTCATATGCAAACGCGTCTCTGTTCTTTTACCTGAAAGATTCTCCGCCTCGCGGATTGCCTCTTCGGCGCCACAAAAGCCGTGGCTTTCCAGAGTCTCGTCCGATATCGGTCCTTTTGCCTGAGAGTTTCCGCAAGTCACCTTCGGCGCCGCGCAAGCGCGATCTCTCCCGATATCATCATCCGACAATATTTTATTTTATGCGATATTTATTGTACATTATTTCC
>JAIROA010000080.1 GCA_031257775.1 Synergistaceae bacterium | reverse complement strand
CGCCTCGTCTATCGGAATGAGCTGCATCCTCCATACCTCCCTCACTTTTGGGTCAATTTTTTCGTCGCGAATCCTCAGTATACGGTAGATAAACTTTTGGACGCTCCTTGCCCTTTCGGTGTCATATCCCCGCTCCCGGGTAAGATTCAAAAGCTCCAGTGAATATTTTCCCCGGTCCGCGGGGTTTTCTCCCGCGTCGAGCATCCTCCGCGCCGCCAGCACGACAAGCGCAAAAATCCGTTCGTCGCCCTCCAGTTTTTTTATGTCCGCGCTCGCCACGTGGAAAAAACTGTATCTGAAATTGACCTCCGTCCCATAGCACGACGCCGTGTAAATATCTATCGGCGTGATATTGCCGGTGAATATCGCGAGCGAGGTCACGGGCATCTGGAGTCTGTCGCTCATGCGATAATAGCTCTGGAACATTCTTTTGGCAAAAAAACGCTTGTCGTCCCTGTGCTGCTGCTCGATATGGAACGCTACCCGAGTATCCTCGCCCGTTTTCAGCGGAACCGACAGGCCCACGTCGGAATTTCTCGAACCCTTGTCGGAGTCGGTATCTATGACCGGAAGCTCGTTGGGGATCAAAAAAGGCTTCCGGCTGTAGTCCCGATCCGCAGCCAAATCCGGCTTGAAGAACAAAATCGCGTCGTCGGCGTTTTCGGTGATAATGTCCTTCCAGCTCCTGTCAATCCACTTTTCACCCATCCCAGCCCGCACCGTCCCTCTTGATTTACAACGACATTATATCAAGTTTTCGGCCCTTTGGCTTCTGATGTCTGCTTGCGTCACTCCTCGTCGAGGGAAACCTTTTCCGCCGCGTCTATCACTTTTTTCGCTATGTCCGGCGGAACCTCCTCGTAGTGGGACGATTCCATGGAGAACGATCCCCTGCCTGACGTAAGCGACCTTAAAATGATCGCGTAACGGAAAAGCTCGGCCTGCGGGCACTGGGCCCTTACGATCTGGAGCTTGCCGGCCGGGTCTATGCCCATTATCCTGCCGCGCCTGCTGTTCAAGTCGCCCATCACGTCGCCCACGGAATCCTCCGGGACGGTGACGTAAATATTCATTATCGGCTCTATCAGAATGGGAGAGGCTGCCACGAACGCTTTTTTGAAGGCCATCGATGCCGCTATCTTAAACGCCATCTCGGAGCTGTCGACATCATGATACGAGCCGTCGAATATGGCGTGAAGTCAACCGCGGGATACCCCGCAAGGACGCCCTTCATTGCCGACTCGCGGAGGCCCTTTTCCGCCGCGGGGATGAAGTTCTTCGGCACGACGCCGCCGACCACTTTATCCTCGAACGTTATCCCGCTGCCGCGCTCGCGGGGCGACAGCTCGAAGTGAACGTCGCCGTACTGCCCGCGCCCGCCTGTCTGCTTCTTGTACTTGCCCTGAGCCTTCGCGGTCTTCTTTATCGTCTCCCGGTAGGCGACTTTGGGGACTTTCGTCTCAAGGTCTACCTTATACCTGTCCTTTATGCGCGAGAGCGCTATGTCGAGGTGCATGTCGCCCATGCCTGAGAGAATGGAGTCGCCAGTGTCGGCGTATTTGGCGAATTTAAGCGTCTTGTCCTCTTCGAGGATCTTGCGGATCGCGTTGCCGAGCTTATCTTCATCAGCCCTGCTCTTCGGGAAGACCGCGAGGCTGTAGACCGGCTTAGGCAGGCGGATCTCCGGGAAGCGGTTTTCCTGGCCCTTGACTGAAAGCGTATCCCCGACAGTCGTGCTGTCGAGCTTAGGGATCGCCACTATATCGCCCAGGATGATCTCCTTAGACTCAGTGCCTTCCTTGCCCCTCATGAAGCGGAACGAGCTTACGCGCTCTTCCACGCCCTTTGAGACGTTGTATATCGGGTGATCGCTCGTGAGCTGCCCGGAAAAGACCCTTATGAACGAAAGCCTTCCGACGTAAGGATCCACCATGACCTTAAAGCAGAGCGACATAAAAGGGGCGTTTATGTCCGGGGCTATGTCGACAGTCTCCTCAGACTCGCCCTTAGCCGCCGCGCGGGGCGGGACGTCGAGCGGGGACGGGAAGCACTCCGCTATGGCGTCCATTATCTGCATGACGCCTATATTCGGCACGCTCGCGCCCGGTATGACCGGGAAGACTATCCGCGCGATCACCGCTTTCCGCAGCGCGCCTTCTATATCCTCGTTCGAAAGCTCCTCGCCGTCGAGATACCTCATCATCAGGTCGTCGTCGGCCTCCACGACCCTCTCTATCAGCTCGTTTCTTGCCTTCCGGACCGCGTCATTCATATCGTCAGGGATGCCGCCCAGAGCGAAGTCCTTCGTGCCGTCGCCCTTATATATATATGACTTGCCGTCAATGACGTTCACGACGCCCTTAAAGGAAGCCTCTTTGCCTATAGGAAGCATCAGGGGAAGGGCTTTGCCCGAGAGGCTGGCCTGCACGTCCGAGAGCGCGGCGTAAAAATCGGCATGTTCCTTGTCTACCTTGCTGACGTAGAACATCGTCGCGACCTGGAATTCCTCGGCGAAATCCCAGGCCTTGCGGGTCTGGACCTCAACGCCGGCTGTCGCGTTTATGGCGACGATCGCGGAATCCACCACTCTCATCGGAGCGCGCTGTTCGAAATAAAAATCGGAGAAGCCTGGGGTATCTATCAGATGGATCGTCTTGTCTTTATACGAAAATGTGCAAAGCGAGCTGTTAATCGATATGGATCGTTTATGTTCCTCTTGGTCGAAATCCGAGACAGTGTTCTTGTCATCGACCTTGCCCATTCTCGCTATCGAACCGCTGTTAAACAGCATTGCCTCCGAAAGCGAGGTTTTTCCGGCGCCCCCGTGGGATACGAGGGCGACCGTCCGTATATCCTCTGGTTTTCGTGTCCCCATGTGCTTTATTCCCCCTTCATTTTATTGCGTCCTTAGGCCGCTTTGACACGCGAAGCGTTGAGGTTTTTTCCAAATCAACCCGTCTGTCATGAGTTGATTTGGAATTAGAATTATATATTATCAGGAAGAAGCGTTACGTCAACTAAACGGCATTGCCCATGTCAGGCGCCTCTGCTCTTCTCTGAAGGCTGGACGGCATCATAACAATTTGAAATCAGAGGTCTAAAGTTAGAACCGCTAAAAGCGCTTACGGCAAGGACTCGGAACAAGCCCGAAGCATTCTTTCGTCAGCGCGGCACATCAGGGGCTCTTTGGCGGCTTGCGGGATGAGCGCGCGCCGGCCGGCGGCTTTTCCGACATCGGGGCGTAGAAAACGGTGAATCCCGTGGGCATCCGTTTCAGCTTGAAGCCTACCATTCCTTCCTTCATGGCCTGCTGCTGTTTTTTTATGTCGCGGATCGGTATCGCGAGGTGAGCGTTCGTCCAAATGGACTCCTCGGCGCGGAAGCGTTTGAGCATCGTGTAGCGCAGATAGCCTCCGTACTGGAGATCGAGCCCAACTATGTGAAAATTGCAGAGAAGTATGTTCTTGAAGCTGAAGATGTTCATAGGCGCGACCGTAGTCGCGATAGTGCTGAAACGCTCCGCCACCAGGCTCTCCACCTCATAGTTCGTCAAAAACTGGATGTTGTTTCCCCTGTACTCCTTGTCGACGATGCAGTGATCCGTGACGGCCGTTTTCATCTCAGGATCGGGCGGAAGGCCCATCTTGACGAGGGATTCGTTCACCCAGCCCGCATCGGTCTGCACGGCCCTCATCGATATGAGACGTCCCTCATGCCAGACCCCGACCGATACGCCTTTGTCCCCCAGGAGCATTTCAAGCTCCTCGTCCGTGGTAGCGACGAATATTTCCGGGCCAAGCCCCAAGGATACCTTTTTATGAAGCCTGACGGCCTCGTCCAAATCCGAAAGGGACATCAATGAGACCGTGCATGGTATTACCTGAGTCCGCCCGTTGTGGGTGTAACGGTAAATGTATATAGGTTTTTTCACGCTGTCTTTCATGCATACGCCTCCATTCTCTCATCCGCGATCTTGCGGCCCATCGAGCCGCAATAGCGCCCGCGCGTGCTCCATCGCCTCCTCTGACTCCGTGCCTGAGAGCATCCTGGCTATCTCTCGCGCCCTCTTCTCTTGGGAAATTTCAAAGACCTCTGTCTCGTCGCCCGCCCTTTTGACGACGAAGTGCTGGGAGGCCATCGCGGCGATGGCGGCCTCGTGGGTTATGAGGATGACCCTGCGCTTCCTGGACAGCTCTTTGAGCTTTTCCCCGGCAAGAAGCGCCGTCCGTCCGCCAAGGCCGGCCTCGACCTCGTCAAAGACGAGCGCGCCGGGAGGCCCGTCAGGCGAGCCCCCGTCCGTCGTGTCCATCGATGCCTGTATGGCGATCAGTATGCGGCTAAGTTCGCCGCCTGAGGCAACCTTGCTGACAGGGCTCGGCGGCAGGCCGTTCTGCGACAGCGTGAAAACGACGCCCTCCGCGCCCGACGCGCGCACCCTGTCGTGATGGATTATTTCAGCGCTGAAGCGCGATCCCTCCATCGCGAGATCTGCCAGGTGAACGTTTACCCTTGCCTCGAATTCAGACGCCGCCCGTTCGCGCAGTGCCCGCAGCTTCCTGGCAAGAGCCCCCGCCTCCGATCTCATCTCGGCTACCCGTGCCTGTGTTCTCTCAAGGCCGGTTCTGCTTTCGGCAAGCCATTTCATTTTACGCCCGACGCCGTCCGTATACGCCATAAGCTCGTCATCTGAACGAAGCCCCGTTTCCCTCTTGACCTTGCGGAGCGAGCCTACCTTCGCCTCTATCCTGTCGAGCCGCGCTTCCAGCTCGTCTTTCGGCATCATGCCAAGCTCGGATCTGGCGGCGGAAAAGAGTTCCTGCAGACTCGAAAGGGCCAGCTCCCCCAGCTCCGTCCAGCGCGCGCGCGACTCGTCCGGCGCAATGCCGTAAAGATCCCTCAGCAGAGCGGACATCTGATCGGCGAAACCGTCGCCGTTCTCGCCGCCTGTCATCCTTTCCAGGATTTCGTCGTAACGCCCCGCCTCCTCAAGCTGTTTTTCCGCAGAGGCCAGTTCCGCGTTCCACTCGGCCTCGCAGCCCGGGTAAAGCGACAGCGCCTTTATGGCGCTCACAGCCTCAGGCGCGCGCTCCAGCTCGGATTCCAGCAGGCGCATTTGCTTTTTGACGTCGATTATTTCCTTTTCGGCGGCGAGCATACCGGGAAAGATCTCCGCAAGACGCCCTTTCGTCTCCAGAAGCTCCTTGCCGCCGCAGGAGTCCACGAGCTGCATCTGGCGGGATGAATCCAGCAGGTTGAGCTGCGCGAACTGGCTCTGTATCTCTATGAGCCTCAGCGACTCCGATGAGAGCTGGGCCACGGTCGCGGGCTCTCCGTGGATAAGGCACCCGCCCTTCCCCTGGCGCGATATCGAGCGCTTCGTTATCAGCCTTTCGCCGTCGCGCTCCTCGTTCCACACGGCCTCTACCGAAGCCTCGTCAAAACCCGCGTGTATGGCCGCCGTCTGCGCCCGCCTGCCTGACACGAACTCGAACGCCCTTACGAGGCTGCTCTTGCCGGCGCCGCTCTCGCCCGTAATGACGATAAAATCGCCTTTAAAGGAGAGCGCGGCGGATCTTATCCCTCCGATTTTATGGACGTAAAGCTCCTCGATCATCGGCCCTGGCCGCCGTCCGCGCTGTCTTTCCAGTGCAGTTTTCTGGCAAGCGTTTCGAAGTATGACGCGTGATCCAGCGTGATTACGTCCACGTCCTTTTCATCGGCGGATATCTCAGCCCTATCCCCTTTTCTGACTTCTATGTTCAGGATTCCGTCGCCCGAGAGGGACATACACTCGCTATCGCCGTCAAGGCCGACCTCCACGGTTTCGCCGATTCCCAGCACGAAAGGCCTGTGGTAAAGCGAGTGGGGGCACACAGGGGTCAGTATCATGCACTTCACGTCAGGGTGCACCAAAGGCCCGCCCGCCGACAGCGAATAAGCCGTGGCGCCTGTCGGCGTCGATACTATTATGCCGTCGGCGAGAAAGCGGTACAGCACTTCTTTCCTTACCGTGACGGCAAGTCCGACAGGGCGCGATGCCGCCCCCTTCGAGAACGTGAACTCGTTCAGCGCGTGAAACTCTTCCGCGGTTTCCCGCCCTGCCCGCAAAAGCTCGCACTTAAGGGACGTCCTGGAGTAAAGGCTGTAGTCTCCGGAAAGTATCCGCGCCACGTCGGACGCCGCGTCCGACGGTTTCCCGGACGCCAGGAAGCCGAGCCTTCCGGCGTTTACCCCATAGAGAGGAACGCCGTATTCGCGCACAGTGCCGGCAGCCCTCATGAACGTGCCGTCCCCGCCTATGGATATGGCAAACTCCATTGCGCGAAGATCGCCGCGCGCCCGTTTTGCCGAATCGGCGTCGCCCGGATCGCAGGCGAAAAACCGCACATCCTCCGTACCGTAGCCCGCTGATTCGATGCTTGCGGCTATCTCGGCGGCGCCGCTTCTGTCACCTTTGAAAAAAAGACCTACAACCCTCTCAGCCATAAGATCACCTTTAGATCTTTATTATATTATGACTATAGTCATGTTATTATATGTTCTCGTGCGCCTCACGCACGAGAGAGTCAATGAGATCGAAATCCATGCCGCCGGGGATAGCGGCACCGAGCAGGAACAAAAACTCGATATTGCCCTCCGGGCCTCGGACCGGCGAATATGTCGCGCCCAAAAGCGACATGCCCAGGCTGTCGCGGGAAAAAACAGCCACGCCGCGCAACGCTTCCGCGTGCAGAGATGGATCCCGGATCACCCCTTTGCCCGCCTTCTCCCGGCCGACCTCGAACTGAGGCTTAACGAGCGCGATTATTCTCCCATCCGGCGCAAGCAGCCTCTTCATGGCTGGCAGCAGCAGGCGAAGGGAGATAAAGCTCGCGTCCGCCGTCACGATGTCGGCTTCCCATCCGATATCGCCGGACGCAAGGAAGCGGGCGTTCGTGCGTTCAAATAGCAGAACCCTCGGGTCGTTCCTCAAAGCCCACGCGAGCTGCCCGTACCCGACATCGACAGCCGCGACTCTAGCCGCGCCCCTCGATAGCAGTACCTGCGTGAAGCCGCCCGTCGACGCGCCTATGTCGACGCAGCTCTTGCCGGAAGGGTCTATGCCCCATTCGTCAAGCCCCTTGATAAGTTTGTACGCGCCCCGGCTGACCCAGGACAGGCCGGAAGCCTGAGCGACGTTCACGGGAGCGTCTTTCGGGAACATGGACGCGGCCTTGCTGCGGACGATTCCGAAAACCTCCACGGCACCGCTCTCTATGATATCCCTGGCATCTTTTCTCGATTTGACGAAACCTCTGTCTACCAGAAGTTTATCGAGACGCGTTAAGAGCAGGGTTTTCCAGCCTCGCGCTCGGCGGCAAGCTTCATCAGTATTTCCTGCCAGCTAGGGATTTTGCCAGATCTATGAGCAGGTCGCCTTCCGGGAAAAGCTCTTCTATCGCGCGGCACGCCTCTTCGGAGTTTTCCTCGGCAAGCCTTTTCGCTCCGTCAAGGCCGTAAGCGGCCACGAACGTCATCTTGCCCTGCGCCTCGTCCTTATGCGGCGTCTTCCCAAGTTCTCCCGCTGTCGACGTGACGTCCAGGATGTCGTCGACTATCTGAAACGCCATCCCGAGATGCGTGCCGTAATCGTGATAGCACTTGAGAGCCGTGTCCGATATCTCGCCCAAGATGGCGCCCGACACCACGGAAGCCCTTATAAGGGCCACTGTCTTGGCGCCGGCTATGCTGTATACGAAATCCGCCGTGCCGCTCTGGCTCTCCCTGTCGGTGTCGAGAACCTGCCCCCCGCACATCCCGGAAGGGCCCGCGGCCTCCGCCAGGATAGCCACGGACTTCGAAACCGTCTCGTAAGGAATTCCGGCGTGGGGCAGACGCGAGAGGGCATAGCCGAACGCCCACATCATGAGCGCGTCTCCGGCCAGAAGAGCCATCGCCTCGCCAAAAGCCTTATGATTTGTCGGACGCCCCCGCCTCATGTCGTCGTTATCCATGCAGGGCAGGTCGTCATGGATAAGCGACGCCGTATGCACGAATTCGACGGCGGCGGCCATCGGGAGGGCCTTTTCCGGCCCGACGCCGCAGCGTTCGGCCGCCGCGAGGCAGAGGACGGGGCGAAGCCTCTTCCCGCCAGCCATGAGCGAATATGACATGCACTCCTTGAGCCTGGGCGGCACCCCGTCGTTTTTGGCCTCAAGAAGCTTTCCGATGTGATCCTCGAACAGCCTGACGTAATGCCCGCTCAGAATGGCAAGCGCGTCTTCACTCTCCGTCATCCGCACGATCACTCTCTTCCATTGTGGCTTTTGCTTCGCTTGGTTCCTTTTCGCCGGTCAGCGCCGTCACCTTGCGTTTCGCGTTCTCCAGGTATTCCCTGCAGGATCGTATAAGCTTCACGCCCTCCTCGAAGAGCGCAAGGGAGTCCTCCATGCACGGCGTTTCGGACTCGAATTCCTCTATGATGGCCTGAAGCCTATCCATATCTCCGCTAAAGCTCATTATGAAGCTCACCTCACTGTCGGCTGCAAGTATAGCAGAAACAAAAAACAAGTTCCATTTCTTAATATCCATGCTTCCGTACATTCATCAGGTTGGTCGCATTCATCCATACTTTCCGGCAAAAAACGCCCGCCAGGTTTTTTTGCCCGCCGCCGCTTCTTGCGCGGCACCTTCGGTTATAATGGGCTCACGCGGCGACGGCCGCATACTAAAGGTATGGAGATGATGTCATGTCAGAAGCGAAAAACCCTTTACTTATCAGCTACCGTTTCCCAATCATTCTGCTCACTTCCATTGCCATCGGCAGCGCCGCTGGCCTCCTCATGGGCGAAAAGGCCGTAATCCTGAAGCCGCTCGGCGATATTTTCATAAACCTGATGTTCACGGCGGTCGTGCCTCTTGTCTTCGTGTCCATCTCCAGCGCGGTGGGAAACATGATGAATATGAAGCGCCTTGGAAAAATCCTGTGGTACATGCTCCTGACATTTCTCGTGACTGGCGTCATCGCGTCCGTGGTGATCATCTTTGCCGTCCGGGCCTTCCCGCCCGCTCAAGGCGCCAACATCGTCATGGAAAGCGCGGAGCTTGCTCCTATCTCTTTAGGGGATCAGATAGTCAAAGCCATTACCGTCAGCGACTTTTCCGGGCTGATGTCCAGATCCAACATGCTGCCTCTTATCGTATTCTCCATACTTTTCGGATTCTGCGTCAGCACGGCGGGCCGGGAGGACAACTCCGTGGCGCGTGCGCTCGATGCCCTCTCCAAAGTATTCATGAAGCTCATCGGCATCATCATGCTGTACGCGCCTATAGGGCTAGGCGCTTATTTCGCCAGCATAATAGGGGAATTCGGGCCGCAGCTGCTCGGCGCCTACGCAAGGGCCATGGCGATATACTACCCTCTGTGCGCCGTCTATTTCTTCGCGGCGTTTGCGGGATATTCTGGCTTTGCCGGCGGCGCGGAGGGCGTGCGGCGTTTTTTCAGGAACATCCTGCCGGCAGCCGTCACCTCCTTTGCCACCGGCAGTTCCATCGCCACCCTGCCCATAAACCTGGAAGCCGCTCGGAAAATAGGCGTGCCGAAGGACATCAGGGATATCATTCTGCCGATCGGCGCCACCATGCACATGGACGGCACTTGCTTATCATCAATCCTTAAAATATCCTTCCTGTTTGGCATATTCGGGCAAGATTTCACCGGAATAGGCACCTGGGCAACGGCGATACTCGTTTCCGTGCTTGGCGGGGTCGTCATGTCAGGCGTGCCTGGCGGCGGCTTAATCGGCGAGATGCTCATCGTGAACCTGTACGGATTCCCCCCGGAAGCATTCCCCATCATCGCCACTATCGGATTTTTAGTTGATCCTCCGGCCACGATGCTCAACTCGACGGGAGACTCGGTGGCGGCGATGGTCACAACGAGACTCATCGAGGGCAAGGAGTGGTTCCGGAAGCCGGATGAAAACGGACGCGGGGCGGCATAGGCAGGGCCGGGGATTCAGTCGGCGCTTCATTAAGCGCCGCCCCTTTACATACCGGCCTTATTTGCTCACAATGGAGGGACGAAAGGGGGCGGGCGCAACGCGGAATTTCTTCATGAGCAGAGTGATTTTGGTTTCTTTTTTATTTTCCGTCGCGGCGCTAACCTTTAGCGGCACCGGGCAGGCAAGCGCGGCTACGGGCCGCGCGGCGTCCCAGCGCCAGGCGGAGGAGTCGCGGAGGGAGTTCGCGTCATTCATTGACGGTTTTTTCGCGGGGACGCTGCGCGAGTGGAATGTGCCCGGCCTGACATTTGCGGCTGTGTCCGGCAATGAGGTGATTTACCTCAAAGGCTACGGCATCGCTGATGCCGAGTCCGAGAGGCCCGTGTCGCCGGACGCCACTTTATTCCGCGTCGGCGGCATTTCGACCGCCATCACGGCCACGGCGCTCATGCAGCTCGCGGAAAGCGGGCGCATCGGGCTCGACGAGGACGTGAACGTCTTCCTGCGCAGATGGAAGCTGCCGCGGACGTTCGATGAGCCCGTCACGTTCCGCCATATCCTGACGCACACGGCCGGATTCGACGGGAAAAAACTGGAGATGAACGCGCCAACGTCCGCCGACGAGAGAAACTACGGCGCGCGCCTTCAAAAGATAATGCCGGCCCGATACGCGCCCCCGGGGCGCTACTACAGCTATTCCCGCATGGGCTACGCTCTTTTGGGCGCAATCATAGAGCGCTATTCGCGTCAGAACTTCCCGGCCGCCATCGCCAGGCACGTATTTCAGCCCCTTGGCATGAACGACAGCACGTTCTCCCCGAGCGACGGCCAGATGTCGCGCCTTGCCACAGGCTACGGCAAGGACGGGCGCGCCGAAGGATACTCGTTTTTTTACGACATGCCGGCCTCATCCATGAGCGCCACAGCGTCCGACATGGCCCGCTTCATGCTGGCGCAACTTGGCGGGGGAGCGCTCGGCCGGAACAGGATACTCTCCCCCATGTACGCGGACAGCATGATGAGAAGGCACTTTACCCCTAATCCGTTAATAGAGGGCACAGGTCTGGCGTATTACGAAAAATCAGTGAGCGGTCTTAGGACGCTTCAGCTGTCCGGAAGCATCCCCGGCTACTCCAGCTTCCTCATGCTCATACCTGAAAAGAGCTTCGGCCTCTTTTTTGCCGCGAACGCCTCCGGGCTCGAATTCGGCGAAGATCTCGCCAAAGCCGTCGTTGACCGCTTTTTCGCCGCGGGGCAGCCCGTGCTTCAGGCCGCGCAGCCGGGGCCTTCGCGGCCTGAAGCAATACCTGACGACGTCACGGGGTATTACCGGCATAACGTGATCCCCCGCCACACCGCGGAAAAAGCGATGTACATCATGTCGGATCAGCTCAGAGTCTCGTCCTCCGGGGGATTCCTCACGATCTCGCACACCCTGGATGACATCCCGGCAACCATCTGGGCGCCGGCCGGGGCGGGAAGCGGCGATGTTTTCGAGAGAGCCGGCGAGGACGGCGCGCGGAGCGAATATGTTTTTTTCGAACGGGATGACACCGGCGTGACTGCCATGGTCATAGGGGACGTAAGCCGCACTTACGACAAACTGCCGCTTTATGAGGGCCACTACCGGCAGATAGCGCTCATGCTCATTTTTGCCTCAGCCGCTTTCATATCGTTTCTCGGGCTGCCTCTGGGCATGGCCGTCAACAAGAGCAATCTGCCATGGGAAAAAGGCCTGCGCTCAGCTACGGAGCTATGGTCGATATCGCTTCTGTTCTGCGGAATGCAGATCTCGTTCATCGCCTGCCTGCTGGCTGCCATTCACTACGTCGGGGCGGAATTCGCGGTCTTCGTCCCTTATCAGGTGAAAGCGCTCTTCACGATCCCGCTGGCCGGATGCCTTCTGCTCGCGTGGTTCTGGTTCAGGATCGTGGGAAATCTTCTGAACCCGGATCATCACTGGGCGGAAAAGCTCCTGCTCATAATGATCGCGGCAGCGCAGACGGCATATGTTTTTTTCCTGGCCGGATGGCGTCTTCTGGGATTCATGTTTTGAGTTTCCCCGGGGCGCCCTTGGCTTGAAATCCGAAACATATTCTCACTGGGGGGTATGAGTAATGCCTTTGATCCTTTTCTTCGGGCTCGTCGCAACGGCTTACACCTTGATGAACGGATACATGTTCGTCCGGCTCTTTTCGGTCCTGAAGGGAACGGGCATATTAAGGGGGCTCGCGTGCGCCGTCTTTCTCCTCTTCGCGGCCAGCTTTCCGGCAAGCAGGTTTTTAAGGAATTTCCTGCCGCGGCCCGCAGCCGATTTTCTCTTCGTTCTTGGCTCGCTGTACCTTGCCCCGATGATCAACGGCTTTTTGCTGACACTTGCGGCTGATTTCCTAAGGATGCTCAATTATCATCTGGCGCTGACCTCAAACCCTCCCTACTACGCCGATAGCGGCCGCGAGAATGCCGTTGCCGTCATCCTGCTTCTCAGCCTTTTTTTGAGCTTCCTTGGCGCGGTGAACGCCGTATTCCCCGCGGCGCGGGAGGCAAGCATACAGTGGAGCGGCGGACGCGGGACTGAGTCTTCCGTTAAAATAGCGCTAGTCTCCGACATCCATCTTGGCAAAATAAATCCTCTCTCTCGCCTGAACAGGATAGCCGGGCTCATAAAATCACGCAGCCCCGATATAGTGCTGATCGCCGGGGACACCATAGATGACGTCTCTTGGATGCGATCCCCGGAACGCAGGGCCGCCATAGCTTCCGTGCTGTCCTCCTTTTCGCCAAGGCTCGGGGTATGGGCGGTGCCTGGCAATCACGAATATTATTCCGGGATAGAGGAGAGCGCGGGTTTTCTAAAAAGCTGCGGCATCAACGTGATGAGGGACGAATGGGCCGTCCCAGGCGGGGAATTCCTTCTCATAGGCCGGGACGACTTAACTATCGCCCGTACAGGCAAGGAGCGCGCAAGCCTCGCCTCGATAATTTCAAGCGCGCGAAGCGCCCTAGGCCCGGCATCGCGGTCCCTCCCGGTCATCGTCCTCGATCACCAGCCGTTCCGGCTGGAGGAAGCCGAACAGGCCGGCGCGGCCCTCCAGCTCTCCGGCCACACGCATAAAGGACAGCTGTTTCCGGCAAACCTGCTGATGGCACTCATATACGAGAAATATTACGGGCTTTACAAAAAAGGGGCCACGAACTATTACATCACGAGCGGCGCGGGAACCTGGGGCCCGCCCGTCCGCACCACAGGCAGGCCGGAGGTCGTGTTCATCGACTTTTTTGCCCAATAGGCGCGCCTTGACGGACACGCGATTTAGTATGACATAAGCAAGCAATCATAATATAATTATCATTGGGGGCGAGGACATGGAAAATTTATCGGCGCTTGTATTACGAAAACTCTCCGAAATTTCCGCAAACGGCGGGGCTGAGAACAAAGCGCCGGACGAGAAGCTCAATATTTTCGGAATGGAGCATCCCGTCTTTCTGGACATACCGCACAGAGAGCTGATGACGATCGCCGATGAGATCGGTATGCCGCGGCATGAACTGGCGCTGAATCTCTGGAAGGAGGACAGCCGCGAGGCAAAGCTGCTCTCCTGCATGTTCAGCGAGCCGTCCGAAATCACGGAAGAACAGGCGGACGAACTCGCGGAAAACCTCGGATCGTGGGTCATTTGCCAATATGTCTGCAACAAGCTCCTCTGGAAGATGCCCTTCGCGCCGCGCAAAGCCATCGAATGGGCGGATGCTCCGCAAGACGCGAAATCATGCGCCGGGTTCACGCTGATCGCCGCGCTTGCGGCCAATATGCCGGACAGCCGGGACGACGCTTTCGGCTTTTTCGACAACGCCCTCTTTCAGGCCCGCAAGGGCGCCTCTCGGAAGGGCAATGACGTGCGGAGGGCCGTAACGCTGGCGCTCGGGATGATCGGGCGCAGGAGCGCGGACTGGCGCGAAGCGGCAACAGAAACGGCGGATGAGATAGCCGCGCAGCCGTGCGAGGCATCCAGATGGGTGGCATCCCAGTCGCTGGCGGAGCTTAAAAGCACAAAAACGGCAAAAAAAAGCAAAGGAAGCGCTGATTAATTCGCCTAAACGACATTTCAACGTTTAAGAGCCCAAGCGTTGAA
>JAIROA010000077.1 GCA_031257775.1 Synergistaceae bacterium | reverse complement strand
TCTTTGGCTTTCACGTTTCGGATAGCTCTTTCCAGCTCGCGCATGTTTTGCAGTGCCGGTGGCAGTTTCCCCCATACGGCGAGCATGACGGCCTCAAAACCATCCGGGCCTATGCGGTGGCGGCTCAGGCGTTCCAGCAATTCCCTTATCTCGTCGGGCTTTTTTATTCCTTTTATTTCTGCCTTTTCGCCCCAATGCGAGGTGAACGCGGCGCACTCCGCCCAGAGGCGCGGCAAGGGTATTTCCCAATCCTGACACGCAATGGGCGCGGTTTTGCCGATGCTGGAATTGTCCGGAATATTTTCCCAGAGTCCCAGGCATACGCCGCAAGCGAGCGCGGCGAAGCGGATCTCCGTTCGGTTTGTGAGAGCGGCGGAGCGGTCCATGGCGCTCATGGCGGCAAGAAAGGCATCTCGGCTTTTCGCGGACAGCGTGTGAACGGGAGGGAATGTGACATCGAGAAGCCCGGCTGTGCCTAGGCCGAGGAAGAACCGTGAAGGCGATAGGCAGGATAAGGCCAGCCGCAGTTCGTTTACAAGGCGTTCTTTGGGCTCGCCCGCAAGCTCGTCATGACAGAAGGACATGAGGCGGATCGTCCCAGGCTCTATCCTGAAGCCGAACCGCGCCGCCTGCCTCGCTGCGCGGAGAGCGCGCACAGGGTCGTCACGGAAGCGGTCCGAGACTGCTCTTATGATGCCGTGCCGCAAGTCGCTCAATCCGCCGCAGGGATCCAGAAGTTCCCCCGTCTCAAGATGAACGGCCATCGCGTTGATGGTCGTATCGCGCCTCATCAGATCTTCTTCTATGGTGATAAAGGGAGAGGATAAGGAGGCAAAGCCGCGATAGCCGCAGCCGGATTTCGTTTCGCTCCTCGCGAGCGCGACATCGCACGTCCGCCCGCCTATTCCCATCCTGTAAACGGGGAAAGCGCGCCCGGCCCGGATCGCGCCCGGGAATGCTTCGCTGAATGAATTTTCCTCGATTCCAGTCACGACATAATCTTTATCGCGAGGGGTGAATCCGGCCTCACGATCCCTGACCCACCCCCCAGCGGCATACGCATGTCCTCCAAGCTCCTTTATCTTCCGTACGAACGTGCTCTCTTCCATGCCTGATATATTACAGTATAATGAACCGTAAGAGAAATGGAGGTAATTGCCTTGAAATTGAAGATCGACATGCACACTCACACCATAGCCAGCGGACACGCTTTTTCAACGATAGAGGAAGTGGCGGCGCAGGCGGCGAAAAAAGGCCTTCGCATGATAGCCACGACGGATCACGGACCGGCGATGGAAGGCGCCCCGATAGCCATGTTTTTCGCGGCGCTCCTCATGCTCCCGAGGGAGATAGACGGCGTCCGTCTGCTCAGGGGCGTTGAGGCCAACATAATCGACTTTGACGGGAATGTGGATTTGCCCTCGAATATCTTAAAACGCCTGGATTTCGTGATGGCCGGGTTTCACGAGGTCGTCCTGCCCCCTTCGGATGATGTTGCCGGCAATACGGGCGCGATGATCAAGGCGCTCTCGAACCCGTATGTCGATGCCATCTCACACCCGGGGAACATTCACTATCCTGTTGACATACCGGCCATAGCGAAAGCGGCCAAGGAGCGAGGAAAACTGCTCGAGATCAATAATAATTCGGCGGTCGTCCGGCCGGGCAGCGAGGAGAACTGCCGCAGGATCGCTTCCGCTTGCCGCGACCTGAATATTCCGGTCGTCTGCGGAAGCGACGCGCATGTCAGCTTTAATGTAGGTATTTTTTCTAATGCAATAAGGATACTTAAGAGCGTAAACTTTCCAGATGACCTCGTACTTAACACATCCGTCCGTAAGATGACAAGGTTTCTGGATGGAATAAGGAAACGAGAGCCGTAATGACCGAAGAGGCCGGACTAACCTTGTCGCTGCTGATACGGGCATAACTGACTGGAGGCATTTCGATGTCGCTGACGGGAAACAATGCCGTAAATGGCTGGGTGGAAGAAATGACGGTTTTGACAAAGCCGGACAGTGTCATGTGGATTGACGGCACGGAAGAGCAGCTTTCGGCTCTGCGGAGCGAAGCCGCCGCTTCAGGCGAGCTTATCCGGCTTGACGCTGAAAAACTGCCGGGCTGTTATCTTCACAGGACGGCGGTAAACGATGTGGCGCGGGTGGAAAATCGCACGTTCATCTGCTCGCGAAACAGGGCCGACGCAGGGCCGACAAACAATTGGGCAGATCCCGCTGGCATGTACGCGAGGCTTCGCCTTATTTTCGACGGCGCTATGAAAGGGCGCGTTATGTACGTCATACCGTTTTCCATGTCCGTCCCGGAGTCGCGCTTCGCGAAGTTCGGGATAGAGATCACGGACTCGATATATGTGGTTTTGAGCATGGCGATAATGACTCGCGTCGGAACCCATGTCCTTGAATGTCTCGACGCTTCCGAAAATCCGTCCGATTTCACGAAGGGCCTTCACTCCACGGCTGACCTGGACGAGGAAAAACGCTATATCGCTCAGTTCCCGGAAGACAACGCGGTCTGGTCCGTGAATTCCGGCTATGGGGGTAACGTCCTTCTGGGCAAGAAGTGCCTCGCCCTGCGGCTGGCTTCATGCATGGGGCGCAATGAAGGCTGGCTTGCCGAGCATATGCTCATTCTGGGCGTGGAGGCCCCGGGCGGCGACATTAAATATATCGCGGCGGCCTTCCCGTCCGCCTGCGGAAAGACGAATCTCGCTATGCTTGTGCTGCCCGGATCATACCAAAAAAGAGGCTACAAGGTATGGTGCGTGGGGGATGACATCGCGTGGCTGCGGACAGGCCCGGACGGCCGCCTCTGGGCGGTCAACCCGGAGGCCGGATTTTTCGGCGTAGCCCCCGGAACGAGCATGAAGTCCAATCCTAACGCGATGATTACCTGTTCGGCTAACACGATCTTCACGAACGTCGTTCACGACCTGGATGAAAATACCGTCTGGTGGGAAAGGATGGGCAAGAACCCGCCCAAGAATGCCATAGATTGGAAGGGCGAGAAGTGGAACGCTTCCAGCTCGTCGCCGGGGGCGCACCCCAACAGCCGGTTCACGGCTCCGGCAAAACAGTGTCCCTGCATCTCGCCTGAGTTTGAATCGCCGCGGGGCGTGCCAATCTCCGCGATTGTATTCGGCGGCAGGCGGGCAAAGACCGCTCCGCTGGTCTATCAGTCTCGCGGCTGGCGCCACGGGGTCTTCGTGGGTTCCACGATGGCAAGCGAGACGACGGCGGCCGCGTCCTGCGCGGTGGGAGTCGTCCGCCGCGACCCGATGGCCATGCTCCCGTTCTGTGGCTATCACATGGGCGACTATTTCGCCCATTGGCTCGACATGGGCAATAGGATCCCGAATCCGCCGAAGATATTTAACGTCAACTGGTTCCGCACCGACGATGACGGCAACTTCCTCTGGCCCGGGTACGGTGAAAACATGCGGGTGATCGAATGGATAATTAACCGCGTCGCGGGAGACGCCGGCGCGGCAGAAAGCCCGATAGGTTTGCTTCCGCATCCGGAGGATATCAATTCAGACGGGCTGGATGTCCCGCCCGGAACGCTTGAAGCCCTGCTTGCCGTGGATAAGGCGCTTTGGCGGGAAGAAGCCGCCGGTATCCGCGAATTTTACGCTAAGCTGGGCGATCGCCTGCCGGCTGAACTGAATGAAGAGCTGGAGGGGCTGGAAAAAAATCTCATATAAACGCTGGTTTTTAGGCTTTGCTAGATGCCTGGCGGAGACGTTCCGCCAGGTAGGTGTAGCGGCGCTTCGTGTCGTCGTTCTTGACAGCGATCGACACCGCTTTTTTCGTTCCTACTAGCACGACGAGCTCTTTGCCTCTCGTTATGCCGGTGTAGAGGAGGTTTCTTTGGAGCAGGACGTAGTGCTGGGTGTGTATCGGGATTATGACCGCCGGGTACTCGGAGCCCTGCGATTTGTGTATGGATACGGCGTAGGCGTGGATAAGCTCGTCCAGCTCCTGCTGCTCGTAAATGACTTCCCGCCCGTCGATCTCGACCGATAGGAGGCCCGCCTCCGCGTCGGTCCCGCGGATGAAGCCGATATCGCCGTTGTAGACGTCCTTGTCGTAGTCATTGCGGATCTGCATCACCTTGTCGCCATTCTTGAAAACCCTGCCGCCGCGCTCTATCGCGGGCTTATGCCCCCCGTTGAGCGCCTGCTGGAGAGAGGCGTTAAGGTTCGACGCGCCGAGCGACCCTCTGTGCATCGGCGTCAGGACCTGGATATCGGTCATGGGGTCGAGGCCGAACCTCTCCGGTATCCTCTTTTGGATAAGGGACACGATCAGCCCGACGCACTTTTCCGCGTCTTCCTGCTGAACGAAATAAAAATCGGACAGCGCTGAGTCCGCGTCCCGCGAAATACGCGGCATGAATCCGCCGTTTACTCTGTGAGCGTTCACGATGATGCTGCTTTCCTGCGCCTGGCGGAATATCTTGTTTAGCTCCGCTACCGGGACTTTGCCTGACTCTATGAGGTCCTTCAGCACGTTGCCCGGGCCTACGGACGGCAATTGGTGTATGTCGCCCACCAGGATTAATTTCGTCTTTTCGTCGACGGCCCTCAGCAGATGAAAAAAAAGCAGCTCGTCTATCATCGATGCCTCGTCCACGACGAGCAGCCCGCAGTCAAGCGGCATGTCGGAATTCCGCGAGAACGCGCCGAGCCTGCCGTTGTACTCAAGCAGGCGGTGGATCGTCCGCGCCTCGTGTCCCGTGGCCTCGCTCATGCGTTTCGCGGCCCTTCCGGTCGGCGCCGCAAGCTCTATTCTGATGCCTCTCGCGCCAAGTATGCCTATGATTGCCCTTATCAGCGTCGTTTTCCCCGTTCCGGGGCCGCCCGTTATGATCATGACCTTCGACGTAAGGGCTAGCTCAAGCGCTTCTTTCTGTTTGGGGGCCAGGCTGACATTCATGACGTCCTGCACCCACGCGACGGCTTTTTTTATATCCAGGCCCTTCGTCATGCCGTCGAGTTCGTCCAGGAAGCCGGTGCTGAGGAGAGAGGCGAGCTTTTGCGCGCTCTTTCGCTCCGCGACGTAATATGGAGGAAGGTAGACAGCCTCGATTGGCGGCTCGCCGTCTGGCGCGATCCTGTCTATGACAAGTGCCGAATCGGCGGCGGCCCGGCTTATCGCGTCATCCGCCAGCCCTGCGTCCGTCCCGAGCAATTCCGCGGCCCGGGCGGCAAGGATTTTTCTCGGAGCGTACAGATGGCCTTCTGCGGTAAACTCCGACATGACGTGCCGCACCCCGGCATCGAGCCGCATCGGCGATTCCTGAGATATCCCCAGGCTCGCTGCCACCTTGTCGGCGGTGAGAAATCCGATTCCGAATATGTCGTCAGCGAGCCTGTACGGGTTGTCTTTCACCGTCCGTATCGTTTCCTGACCGTAAACCGAAAAGATCTTAGCCGCGAAATTCGGGCTCACCCCGTTCGACTGAAGGAAAAGCATGACGGCGCGGACTTCCTTTTGCGACTCCCACGACTGCTTTATCGAGTCCAGCAGCTTCCTGCTTATGCCTTTTATGCCTAAAAGGTCGTCCGGGCTCTCGTCGATTACGTCCAGTGTGCCGACCCCGAACGTTTCCACGATACGTTCGGCCATGCGCGGGCCTATGCCCTTGACGAGGCCGGATCCCAGGTACCTCTTTATGCCCTCGATTGTCGATGGCCTGACCGACTTGCACCGTGAAAACTGAAACTGCCGCCCGAACTTTGGGTGATTGACCCATGCGCCGGAGAACTCCAGCTCTTCGCCCGGCACATGCTTTTCGGAAAAGCCGACGGCAGTGACGAGGTCAGGACAGTCCTTCACGTCTATCCTGAACACGGAATAACCGTTCTCCTCGTTGCTGTATGTCACGCGCTCCAACTGCCCTGTGAGCTGGGATTCTTTTTCCGCTTTTTCCGCGGCGCGCGTATCGCCCATCGTCAGAGGAAGCGCTCCACGGAGGTTCCTATGTTCTCAAAGCAGACCGGCTCGTAATGAACCGGCTTGCGCCCGAAACAGATGTCCATCTGCTCATAGAACGAAACCATCCTGAGATTGACCGGCCTGTTCGTTATCGCGAAGCTGGTAGGCATATAGCGTATCTCGCCGTCCATGACGGAGTAGACGCTGACGCCAGACACTCCCTGCAAGAGAAGCATGACCGCGGCCGCGCCTACCTCCTTGCCGAAGTTGACGTCGTATGCCCCTGTGGAGCCGGAACGCACCAAATGCCCCGGGGTGACCTCGCGTATCTCCGGCGTCTCCAGCACGCCTTCCACGTACATCCCGCAGGACTTCATGAACTCCCTTATCTCCGGATCCGCCTTCATTCTCGTTTCAAGCTCGTTGCGCACGTACTTCGCCGCGCCGCCGAGCCTTATGTGGCCGAACGCGTCCTTTGATCCGTCCTCGGTGAACAGATCCCCGTTCGCGTTCTTGATCCCTTCGGCGACGACGATGCTGTACATGCCGGAGTTGACATCGCTGCGAAGGATCCGCCTCATGTAGTAGCGCTTCATGTGGTCGTATACCTCGCTGAAGTCCACGGGGATTTCGGGTATGAGGATGCAGTCCGCGTCCGCCGCGATGCCGCCTCGGAACGCCGTATGCCCCGTGTACCGGCCGAACACCTCTACGACCATGATGCGGTTATGTGTGCGCCCGGTCGTCTTTATCTCTTCAACGATGTGGGCGATCTTGTTGACCGCCGAGTCGCCGCCGACGGAGTAGGTCTGCAGATCCAGATCCATCGTCTTAGGGGCGTGGACGCAGGGGATGCCGTTTTCGGCCAAGTCCACAAGCACACTGCCCGTGTCGTCGCCGCCTGAGATAACGAGCCCGCCGATGTCGAATTTTTTCAGGCCGACCGATATGCGCTTATATTTGTCAGGGTTGTCGATCTTAGATATCTTGACGCGGGAATGCCCTGCCTCTGAGCCGGCAAACGTCGAATTGACGTGATCGACCCGCTCCTCGTCGAGCCTCGTTAGGTGTTCCATCTCCACCAGGTTATAGAGGCCAGCGTAGCCGTTCGGGATTATATAGGCGCCGATCCCGTTAGCGAGCGCTATTTTGGCGGCACCGCGAACGACGGCGTTAAGTCCGCCGCAGTCGCCGCCGGCAGTGATTATGCCGATGTTTTTGATCCGAGCGTTCAAGTCAACATCTCCTCTGGCCGCGCCGGACATGATCCGGCCCGCGTCTAAGTTTTGTCAAATCAACATGATATCACAAATTTACAGGAGACGATTGATTTTTTCTATCGCCATGTCGTATTCGAACAGCAGCACATCCTGCTCTATCTCGGAGATCAGGGACTTCGTGTTTTGATCGAGGGGCATTGCGAGCAGATCCATAAGAATGTCGTTCACCGTCGCGATGTCCATCCTGCCCAGAGACTTTTTCAGTTTTTCCAGATCGTGAGCGTTTATTTTTGGCGTCTGGCCCGAAGAGGATTTGTCGTCTTCGGACATCAATGCGTCCATGGCGAGCGCAGTGTATATGTTTTCGATAAGCACGCGCACATTCTCCCACAGAGCGTTAGTCCTGCTATGAAGGACGATCGTGTTGCCTGCTTTCGCGTTTTCCTCCAGCAAGGCCGCAAACTGCCCCAGTTCCATTGCCCCGACGCTGCGCGCCACGCCCTTGAGGGAATGCGCGAGTATCGCGTACTTTTCGGTATCTTCCTCCTGTTCGGCTTTTTTGAGCTGAACGATGACATCGTTGGCATCCCGGCAAAAATCCCGCAGGATGCCCTTGTAGACCGACATGGAGCGGCCTGTGTTCGTGAAACCCGTAGCGATGTCTATGCCCTCCACTTTGAAACCGCCTATCTGCTCGGAGAACGCGTCCTGGGGAACATCGTCTATTTCCTTTTGCTTTTCCTTGGGGATCCATTTTTTCATGACGTTCACTAATTTATTCATCTCGATAGGCTTCGAGAGAAAGTCGTTCATCCCGTTGGCCAGGAACATCTCCTTCTGGCCGGATATGGCGTTTGCCGTAAGCGCGATTATGGGCAGGGTCAGGAAGTATTCATTCTCGCCGCCCATGGCCCTTATTGCCGCGGTCGCTTCCAGGCCGTCCATCTCGGGCATCATGTGATCCATGAACACGATATCGTAAACGTTGCTCTGCACGAGGTTTATCGCTTCCTTGCCGCTGAGGCATGTGTCGACGGAGAGCCCGAAATGAGATATCACTTCCTTCGCTACCTTCAGGTTTGTAGGGAGATCGTCCACGACGAGGATCTTGGCATCCGGTGCCGAGAATTGCTTGCCCGCGTATCTCGCGTCCGATCCGTCCTTGCGTGTGCCGCTCAGGATGTTGGCTATCGAGATGGAGTATGCCGGCATCATTATGCTGCTGACGTCTTTGAACGCCGCGATGTCCCCTATTTCTATCATAACGACGAATTGCGTGGACAGCTTGTCGTTCTTGAATGCCTCCAGGCACTCTATCGCGTACTTCGAGGAGATGAAGGCGTAGTCGTAGAGGCATTCATCCAGCTTGTCCATGAACTCCGCCAATGTCGTCGCGATCGCCGGATTCAGCCCGAGCGACGTCATGGCGGTGACCATGGATTTCAGGCGCGTCTCGTGAGGCTCGAAGACCAGGATTTTCATGTCCTCATTGCCCTCTATGGACGCGCTTTTTTTGTCGCTCTCGAACGATTGAAAGACGTTTGCCGTAAATTCCGAGCCTTGCCCGTACACGCTATCGACGGATATCGTGCCGCCCATGAGAGCGCAGTAAGCGCGCGCGATTACGAGCCCGAGTCCCGTCCCCTCTATGCTCTTGTTCTTGCCGAATCGCTTGAATTCCACGAACAGCTTGTCGATATTTTCCTTTTTGATACCTGTGCCGCTGTCCTCAACCGCGAAAATCAGCTCGATTGACTTGCCCTCTATCTTGCCTATGCTGACATCGAGCGATATGTAGCCCTTAACCGTATACTTTACGGCATTCGTCAGGAGGTTGCTGACGATCTGCCTTACGCGGACGTCGTCGCCGATAAGTTCCTCCGGTATGTTCGGATCGGTGGTGACGAAAAAGTCCACTTGTTTGTCCGAAAGCCGCAGACGGATGACGTTTATGAGGTCGTTCATCATGGACGAGAAGTGGTATTGCTTGTTTTCGATCTCCAGCCGCCCGGACTCCACCAGGGAGAAGTCCAGGATATCGTTTATGATGGAGAGGAGCGTTTTGGCGGAATGATTGATTATCCCGATGTACTCCTTCGTCTCGGGATGAGTGTTCTTCCGCATGATAAGTTCTGATATGCTGAGGATGGAGTTCATGGGCGTACGGATTTCGTGGCTCATCTTGGCGAGAAATGACGACTTGCTTTTGTTCTCCTCATCCGAGCGGGTCTTTTCAACGCTGAGGCGTATTAAAAGATAGCTCAGTATCAGCATGAATGCCAGCCCCAGAACTGAAAGGATCGCCGCCATGCTGATGACTTTCTTGTAATAGCTCCCCACAGGCGTCGTTATCCCGATGTACCAGCCGTTTTCTATCCTCTTCCAGTTAAAAACGGCGATCCTGGTGTCCCCGCTGATCATCGGCGCTTTGGTGAACGTGATCTCTTCCGAGTCGCCGGCCAGAGCGCTTTTTTGTTTAGCGCTCATATTGAACTGTTTGCCGATAAAGCTGTCGTTTGCCGAAGCGAGGACGTAGAGATCCGGGTCAAGAAGCCACCCGTAGCCGCCGTCCTTGAAATATAGCTCCTTAATGCTCTGCGTTATGGCCGAGATGTCTATGTCGACTGCTATCACGCCGTAAAGCTCGCCGTACCACCCTCTCAGGCGCTTTGCCGCCGTGATGACCTTTTTCCCGTTCTGATCGCTGTTTGAGGCTACAAAGACCGCGGTGCTGTTGTGCAGCACTGCCTCCTGGTACCATTGCTGTTCCGTGAGGCTGCCCGCTTCCGGCTGAGGCTTTCCGGAGCTGGAAAAAAAATCTCCATTCACGCAACCGTAAAAATCAGTGAGCGAAAGCTGGCCGCTCAGCTGCCGCGAAAGCATCTGCGATATTTCGTAGAATTCCGATAAGACCTGCTGGCTGCTCTCGCCGTTGTCGAGCCTTTCCTGAATGAAGGAAGCGGCGTTGTCGAGCGCGACGTTCACTAAATTGATCCTGTAAGAAACGGACGTTTCGGCGGACGACAGCGTTCTGTCAATATCGGCGCGCATCTGTTTTTCTACCATATTGCCCAGGAAAAGCGAGCTGGTAAATATCATGAGAAAAAACGACATGACAACGAAAGCCAGCTGCAGTTTATTTTTTCTTATGGCGCCCTTTATATCCATAGAACGCTCCATATTGGCACCCCTTTTAGGACATATTATTGACTGGCAATAAGCTGGAATCAGATGAGATGCGTTCCGACGCTTCCAGGAAGACATTGGCCAGCACAGGGTCGAATCCGCGCCCGGCCTCTTCGGCGATTATTTCGATGGCCTTGTCGTGCGGGAATGCTTTTTTGTAAGGGCGCTCCGACACGAGGGCGTCGTACACGTCGACAATGGCCATCATTCGCCCTTGCAGCGGGATGTCTTCGCCGGAAAGGCCTCTGGGATACCCCATGCCGTTCCACTTTTCATGGTGCGTGACGGTCATAATCCTCGCGTTCGTCAGAAAGTCGCTTTCGCTGGAGTCCTGCTGAATCTTGAGGATGATGCTCTCTCCGAATATCGTATGTTTTTTCATCTCGTCGAACTCTTCCGGCGTGAGCTTGCCGGGCTTGAGCAGAATGTTGTCCCTTATCGCTATTTTGCCTACGTCGTGCAGTTGCGCCGATTGAAAGAACAGATGCTTATCCCATGACCGCGTGATGTCGCAGTACGCTCCGTGCCGCGTCATCTCGTCCAGCAGAATGGACAGGATGCGCCCCGTGCGCTCGACATGCCCCCCGGTCACGTCGTCGCGAAACTCCACGAGGTTGCTCATCGTCTTGAGCATAGCGTTTTGCAGCTTCAGGATCGAGCTGGTCTTTTTGTTTACCATGTGCTGGAGGTTGTCATTGAGGTTTTTAAGTTCCCTCTTCCGATCCTCAAGCTGAATGTGCAGGCCGACGCGTTGCAGGAGGAGCTGTGGCGAGAAAGGCTTAGTGATATAGTCGACCGCGCCCAGCGAGAGGCCCTCTATCTCGCTGTTCACGTCCGTTTTGGCTGTCAGGAAGATCACCGGGATCTGCGCCGTGCCGGGATGGCTTTTGAGACGGCGGATGGCCTCATATCCGTCCATTTCGGGCATCATCACGTCGAGCAGTATCAGATCCGGCATCGTCCCCTTAAGAAGGGCAAACAGTTTTTCGGCGCTCGGCACTGTGAACACGTCATACTGTCCCATGAGAGTATTCCGTGCCAGCTTTAGGATGATAGGGGTATCATCGACGAGGATTATTCTTTTGCGATCCGTCAGCATGCAATATCCTTCTTTCATGACATTTTTAAATTGAGGCGCAAAACTAAGAAACACTTGTTTGCAATGATACAAAAATATCAAAATTAATTTTCGAATTCGCGTGGCCTTGTCAGATTTTATGTAAGTTATTGTTACATTTTTAGGGTTAATCACCGCTTTACCCTCATAATTTAAAATAAGAATAAATCAGCTTTGCGTAATTGTCAATGCACATGACGGATATGCGTATCGCATCTGCCGTTATGCTGATTCGCAATATAAGGGCCATCGATAGGACATTCTCTGGGCATGGCAGCGGGACAGCGCTGTAAATCTCCGTTACGCAAAAAACAGGTACGTAAAAAACATTTTTGACAAATCGTCCCCGATCGAGGCAGTTCGGCGGCCATGATGTATAATTGAACAGGAGGCGTAGCTATGACACTAAAACCCCTTGCCATAACGCGCGGCGCGGTGATCGCCGCTCTATACGCGGCGCTGGTGCTTGCGTTTCAGCCTATATCTTTCGGCGCAGTGCAGTTTCGCGTCGCGGAGGCGCTTACGCTTCTGCCCGTCCTGTGGATCGAGGCGGTGCCGGGCCTCTTTGTCGGCTGCCTTATCGCGAATATATCGGGCGGCCTGGGGCTTATCGATATATTCCTTGGAAGCGCCGCGACTCTGGCCGCGGCAGCGCTGACGAGGTTTGCCCCGAATATGTTTCTGGCCGCTGCCGCTCCGGTTGCGGTGAACGCTCTGGTTGTCGGAGGGTATCTGTCATTTATAGCGGACATGCCCTTTGCCGCCGCCGCCCTTTATGTAGCTTCAGGCGAGGCTATGGCTTGTTTTGCCCTGGGGATTCCGCTGGTAAACGCGATTAAGCGGGCAGGTTTGCGCTTTAAAAATAATTGAATTTGGAAGCTTGAAAATAACAGAACCTCTTGCGCATATCGGCAAAATCAGGGAAACTTATGCGGATACTTGTAGTCGGGTTCAGTAAGAGGGAGTGATCGCTTGAAGCAGTCGTTCAAGACAAAATTGAGACAGCTCTGGTTCCCTGCGGAGTTCCGCTTGCCGGCGCCGGAGTTCACGAAGGAGCAGCTCGATCTTTTGGAGGAGCTTATTCAGCTCATCCAGCCTACTCTCTCTCAAGAAGAAAAAGCGACAAGGGATGAACGCATCAGCATGGCCCGCTTCCTGATCGACCTCGGAACCGGCGTCTGGCGCATCAGGCGCAAGATAGAAGGCCTCTCCAGAATGCCTAAAGAGATAAAGGACGCGCTCTATTCCCTCGAAAGCACATGGGCCTCGATGTCCGAGGGCGGGGTGGAGATAGTGGATCACTTGGGCGCCATACCGCTGAAAAACGAGGCGAAGGTCGTCGAAGTCCGCGAAATACCGAACCTGACGCGGGATCAGGTCATCGAGACGGTAAGGCCGACGATAATGTTCAAGGGCGAGGTGATCCAGGTCGGCGAGGTCGTTATGGGGCGCGCCGTAAAGCCCGAGATCCCGTCGCCTTCAAGGCGGGCCGTCCCGGCAATGGCAGAGGAAACGCGGGAAAATTTAGAAAATGAGCCAGAGTTTCCCGAAGGGCAGGACATACAGCCGGAAGCGCCGGAGATGGATGAAGCCGTTTTCGCCGGAAACGCGGATGAGAAACAGGATTTTCCTGATGAGCCTGAAACGGCCGCGCCGCGGGAAGAACTTCCGCCGTCCGATGAGGCTGAAGCAGGCGAAGGGCCGGCAGGTTTGGAATCTGCCCCGCCGGCAGCCGCTGAAATTTTAGATGAGCATAGCGAGCCGGATGAGACGCGGGCAGCCGATGAAGCAAGCGCGCATGGCGAAGCGCTGCCTGAAGCGGTCGAAGAATCAGCGGAATTTATAGAATCACCCGAGACGGCAGCGACGGACGAAATTCCCGGTAAGCTCGAGGCAACGTCGGAAAGCGTTCCTGACGAGACTGAGACTGAGGCAAAGCCAAAGAAAAAGAGGGCGCCCCGCAAGGCGAAAGCGCCGCGGCCCGACGAGGCGGAGGTCACAGAAGAGCCCAAGCCGAAGAAGGCCCGCAAGTCGAAGAAAAAGGCGGAAGAAACGACGGAGGTGAACGACGCTGGCTGAGCATATTAAGCATCACAGGGTGCCTTCCGATGTAAATTTCACGCAGACGCAGGACAGCGGCCTTGGCGCCCGCTCCGAGGAGATAATGGACGGGATGCGGGAGATAAAGGCAGTCGCGGCCTTGGTCGAATCCGCTATCATCTGGCGCGCTCAGTACATAGCATGGAATGTTGATATTTATAAAGCAGAGCCTCTTTTGTTCAGGCTCATCTTCAAGGAGGGCTCGCGGAACCCGGAGGCTATGGATCTGCTTGCGCGCATATACTTCCAGCAGAGCAAATACGAGAAGGCAAAAGATCTTTGGAACAGGGCAAGCGAGCTTCAGCCCGGCAACCCGGCGCTGAAGCGGACCGCCCAGGCTATGCATGGCATCGCGAAATCACCCTCCGCCGCGCTTTTAAGGCACAAGGCGGGGGTCATTTTCAAGGGAGCGATGATGCTGGCCGCTTTCCTCCTCATCTGCTGGGGCGGCGCGTTCGGGTACGGCGCGTTTGAACGGTGGGCCGAAGGGCCGGTCGCTGTTCAGAATTTAAGCGGCATGTTCCACTACAAGTATGACTCCATCACTGACAGCATGGTCTACATCCCGGGCCCGTCGGCAGTCGAGTCCGTCGATGAAATGACTCCTCTGACGGCGGAGTCCGAAGGAAGATACAGTATGGGCTTCACGAGAAGGAAAGCGTCGAGCGGGCGCGACATCGGACGGATAGAGGTCGTCGTCGAGCGCGAGGGACAATCCTTAAAGGTTTCCGGCAGGATACCCAACCTTTACGTCCGCTATCTGGTCGAGCAATCCCTCTGGGATGTGCCAGGCATCACGGACATAGACATGAGAAGGCTGGAGGTGGACCGCACCTACCGGGTGAACCGGGGGGACAGCCTCTGGATAATCGCGCGGAAAATATACGGAGAGGGCTCGGCATGGACGCTTCTTGCGAAGATAAACAATCTCGAGAACCCGAATATGCTTAGCATAGGGCAGGAACTGGCGCTGCCGCTAGGCGACGAGGTTCTCATTCAGGAGCAGTAGCCTTATTCGGATTTTTGATACGATAGCTTTTACCAACTATTTACACCTTTGCAAGAGAAAACCCTAGGGGAGCTAGCAATTTGCCTAGGGTTTCTCTCTGTTTTTCTATGGTACGATATAATTTATTTCTTAGGCATGTTCTTAATGCACAGCGTCTTGCCCATTGCCGCCAGTACCTTTAAGACTGTGCCAAGCTGGGGTGTGCTGCTGCCTGTTTCCATCCGGGCTATGACCGGCTGCTTGACTCCGCTTATTTCTGCAAGTTTCCTCTGGCTGTAGCCTTTCTTCTTCCGGGCCTTGATAAACTCGCACATGATTGCAACGCATAGATCACTCTCCGCTAATTGCTCCGGGGTGAAAAGATGCTTACGTACTTCTGTCCATGTCTGCCCAATAGGGCTATATTCGGTTTCGTCCTGGATTGTTTCTTCCGCTGCCGCTGTGCTGTTCATTTCTTAACCCTCCTTCTAAAGTCTGCTAGGGCGCGTTTCGCATGATCTATTTCTTCTGGCGGGGTTTTCTGTGTTTTCTTTATAAAATGGTGGAGCATTATAAACTTGTCTTCATTCCATGTTGCGAAAAATATGCGGTCTTTTATTGGCCTTAGTTCCCATATCTCGCCTTCAATGTGTTTAATGTATGGCTCTCCGGCTAGCTTACCTTTCTGTAATAGCATATCGATGTATTTTAAAATCTTATCTAGCTTTATATGGCTGTCTTTGTCCTTGCGCTTTTCCAGTTCTTGGATGTAGTCTAAAACTGGCTGATTCCCGTGTCTGTCCTGATAGAAGATTATCTCACGCACTATGCTCACCGTCCAGTCTGTATATGATAACGTATTAGTATTCAATATGTCAATATGGCTTTCTGACATGGCCGGGAAGGTGACATAGCGTATTATGACTACCGTGTTGTCTCAGTGAGTAAAATTTGCGATAATGCAAGTGAATTCAAGTTCGAGATTGGAGGGTAACAGAATGCAGCAACAAGAAATGAATCTCATTGATTTTATGGATCGATTCAAAACAGAAGAAGACTGCAGGGAACATTTCTTTAGAATCAGGTGGCCTAATGGCTTCAAATGCCCTAAATGCCGGCATGAAGAATATACTCTCATAAAAGGGCGCAACCTTTATCAGTGCCATAAGTGCGGACAGCAGACCTCCATAACAGCTGGGACCATTATGCATGGCAGCCATACTGGGCTTAAAGAATGGTTTTTGGCTATTTTCCTCTTCACCCATGACAAACGGGGAATATCCGCTTCGCAGATTGCGAGGAATGTGGGGATATCACAGGACACGGCGTGGCTCATGCTTCAAAAGCTGAGAAAGGCAATGGGAGACCGGGACGCAAGGTATTACCTTGATGGGATAGTCGATATGGACGACGCCTTTTTTGGAGCCCCCAGCGAAGGAGGCAAAAGAGGGCGCGGGACAGAAAAAACCCCAGCGATAGCGGCATTGTCGCTGGATGAAGAAGGCAGGCCGGGATATCTGAGAATTCAGGCTGTGGAGAGTGTCGATGGAGC
>JAIROA010000070.1 GCA_031257775.1 Synergistaceae bacterium | reverse complement strand
CATAGGCAGGGTAGGCTCAACGGGAGTCGCGACCGGAAACCATCTCCACTTTGAAGTCAGGGTAAACGGCAACACTACTGACCCCTTGAAGTACCTGAACAAATAAAATTAAGAAAATCTCGTCGAGAAAGAAGAGGCGCTTCGTATTTTGAAAAGATTTAGTGACATATCGATAGGAATTATATTGGGCGCGTTTGTCACGGCTGGCATAGCCCTTTCAGGAACGGCGGACGGGGCCGGGGAATGGTCGCGCCTTCTGCCGTTTTCCCAGCAGAATCTGCTCGTGATGCGCCAGGCCCGCTCCATCCTGGAGATGTATTTCATCGACAGCGATAGCGGCCCTGACGAGAAAAAGTTTTTCTTTGGCTCAATGCGCGGCCTCGTCGCTGCCGCCGACGACCCCTACACGAGGTTCGTCGAGCCTGAGCAGCTTAGCGAGGAGAATATGGAGATGGAGGGGGAATACGGCGGGCTTGGCATGTATATCGGCACTCGCGAGGGCAAGATCCTCGTTATAAGCCCCATAGAGGGGACTCCTGCTGACAAAGCCGGCGTAAAGCCTCTTGACGAAATAGTCAAGATCGATGAGAAGATCATTGTGGGCATGGATCAGAACGACGTCGTCAAAATACTTAGAGGCCCCGCCAGCACGTCCGTGACCGTCTGGGTGCGCAGGACTGGCGAGAACGAGCTTTTGCAGTTCGACCTCATGCGCGAGGTAATAAACATCAAGACCGTCAGGATAGAGATGATAGACAAGATAGCCTACGTGAGGCTCAACAACTTTCACCACAAGACATCCGGCGAGCTGGAGGACGCTCTCAGGGAAGCCGGGGCTAACGGCGCTTTGGGCATCATACTCGACATGCGGAACAACCCCGGAGGGCTTCTCAATTCAGCGGTCGACGTTGCGTCTCAGTTCCTTGACGGCGGCCTTGTCGTCAGCATGAAAGGCAGGGTCAACCGATTCGACGACGCGCTCTTCGCGAATGAGGGCAAAGCCACGGACCTCCCTCTCGTGGTGCTTGTCAACGAGGGAAGCGCCAGCGCTTCCGAGATAGTGGCGGGAGCGATTCAGGACCGTAAGCGCGGCGTCTTGGTCGGCATGAAGACATACGGGAAGGGCTCCGTCCAGTCGCTCTTTAACCTCCCGGACGATGCCGGCATGTACGTGACCATCGCGCGCTACAGGACCCCTTCGGACAAGATCATCGACCACAAGGGGCTTATGCCGGATTCCAGGGTTGAGGGCGGGCCGGTCACGGACAAGTCAAAAGACGCGCAGCTTCAGAAAGCTCTCGGCGTGATGAAAAACGTTCTGCTTAAGTAGCGCGTATGGGGCGTTCGCGCGGCTTTCTTGTTCTAATCATCTTTGGCTTGTGCCTTCTCGCTGCCATATACGCCTACAATGCCGGCGTGGTAGCGGAAAAGACCGATATAGCGCCGGCAGGGCAGGAAGGGACGGATGAGGGGGGAAAAACCGTTTCGCACGACATAGTGCCTGACGAGGCTTTTGAAAAAATTCCGCCCGTCAAGTCGCGGGACGCGTCAGGACAGGCGCTTAAGTCATCATACCTCAAAGGACTGCTCGCCATAGTGCTGGACGACTGCGGAGGCAATATTGAGCTTGCCAGGCAGGTGAAGTCCCTTGATCTTCCGATTACGTGGGCGATATTGCCGAATTTGAGATTCAGCTCCGACACCGCTTCCCTTTTGCTGGAGTCGGAGATTCCTTTTCTGATCCACGTGCCGATGCAGGCCATTTCGGATCCCGACGGCAAGGCCGGCGATCCAAAGCTTTACTATATAGGGACCGGAATGAGCGATGAGGCAGTAGGGGAGGCTTTGATTCCGATACTGGACTCGCTTCCCGGCGCGTACGGGGTCAATAACCACAGGGGCTCAAAGGCGACGGCTGACAGGAAGCTCATGGACTCGGTTATGGCAGTGCTGTCGGAACGGGGGCTTTTCTTTATGGACAGCAGGACATCCGGAAATTCGGTAGCCTATCAGGCGGCTGTCGAAATGGGGCTCTCAGCCGCTTTTAACAACCGCTTTCTGGACAACGAATCCGACCGCGTGAAAATATTGTCACAGATCGAAAACGCAATATCATCCGCAAAAAAAAGAAGGCAAATCGCTATCTGCCATCTCAGGCCAGAGACAGTTGCCGCTCTCGGAAAGCTCTCCAAAGACAATATCGCGAAGCGCGGGGTCAGGCTCGTCACATTGCCGGAATTGATGAAACTGGAGGAATCGATTGATGAGTGATAGGGTAAGCGTACTTATTGGGGCGCAATGGGGCGACGAGGGCAAGGGAAGGGTCGTCGACGTCCTCGCGAAGGACGCGGACGTCGTCGTGAGGTTTCAGGGCGGGGCAAACGCCGGGCATACCGTCGTCGTCGAGGGGAAAAAACACGTTTTTCACATCCTGCCCTCCGGGATGCTGTATCCGGGCAAGACATGCGTCATAGGGAACGGGCTAGTCGTTGATCCGGAACAGCTCCGAAACGAGATGGAGGAGCTTGACCCGAAGCCTGAGGCGATAGGCGTGAAGCTCCTGATAAGCTACTCAGCCCACATCGTCATGCCATACCACAAGAAGCTCGACGCGCTCGCGGAACACGCGAGAAGCGCCAGCGGCGCGGGCCCTATCGGAACGACTGGCAGGGGGATCGGCCCATGCTACGTTGACAAATACAGCCGCATAGGCATCAGGGCTGAAGACCTCGTGTCGCCGAAAGTTCTTGAAAAAAAGCTCCGCGCTAACGTGGAGGAAAAAAATCAGATCCTTGAAAAAATATACGGAGCGCCGAAGCTTGATTTCAACGAACTTTACGAGCTTGCCACACGGTGGGGCGAATTCATGGCGCCTTACCTGGGAGACTCGACGCTTGAAATAGACGGGGCGGTAACGTCCGGAAAGAGCGTCCTCTTTGAGGGCGCGCAAGGAACGCTGCTTGACGTGGATCATGGCACATATCCGTTCGTCACAAGCTCCAGCTGCGTGTCCGGAGGCGCCTCTATAGGCGGGGCACTCGGCCCCGGGAGGTTCAGCCGCGTGATCGGCGTCGTCAAGGCGTACTGCACGAGAGTCGGCGAAGGCCCGTTCCCGACGGAAGACCGCGGCGTCATGGGGGACAGGCTGAGGGAAAACGGCGCGGAGTTCGGGGCGACGACGGGGCGCCCGAGGAGATGCGGCTGGCTTGACCTGGTGGCGCTGAACTATGCCGTGAAAGTGAACGGCATAGACTCCATAGCCCTGACGAAGCTGGACGTCCTCTCCGGGATCGGGAATCTCAAGGTCTGCGACGCTTACGAGATAAACGGGAAGAAATATGCCGCCTTCCCGAACTCCGCTACGATAATAGAGAACGCCAGGCCGCTCTACAGGGAAATGCCGGCCTGGGACGCGGACATTTCGGGTTGCCGTAGGTTTGAGGACCTGCCGGAAGAGGCCCGAGGCTACGTCCGCTTCATAGAGGACTCGGCATCCGTGAAGGTCAGCCTGATCGGCGTGGGCCCAGACAGGGAGGACACGATCTTAAGGGGTTTTTAACGTGCCGTGCTGATAGCGGATATAGATTTTTGCAAGCCTGAAGATCTCGAAGAACTATATGCGATCGAGTCGGCCTGTTTTAAAGACCCTCTGAACCGGCGCGTCATGGAACACGATCTGGCAAACCTGGGGCAGACGGTGTATCTGAAGGCCGTCGTGGATTGCGCCATAGCTGGCTATGGCATCCTCGCGCGAGACGGTGCCGACGCGCATGTCTTGAATATAGCTGTGATGCCGGAATACAGGTCGAACGGGATCGGGCTCCAGCTTATGTTCTCCTTCGGGGAAATCGCCGCCGAATGGGGCAGCAAAAACATGCGCCTGGAGGTCCGAAAGGGCAACTCCCATGCGCGCCATTTTTACTTGGCTCTGGGCTTCATCTATGCGAAAAGCATCCGTAATTATTACGCTGACGGGGAGGACGCGCTTATCATGACGGCGCGCCTTCCGCTGGCGGTAAAATAAGGGGGACGCCGCTATCAAAAACCGCATAACTGTCAAGGAAGGCGACATCACGAAGGAGCACGCGGACGCGATCGTGAACGCCGCGAACGGCAGCCTTTTGGGCGGAGGTGGAGTGGACGGCGCCATACACCGCGCCGCCGGCCCGGGCCTGCTCGAAGAATGCAGGAAGCTCGGAGGCTGCCGGACCGGGGACGCGAAAGCCACAAAGGGGTATTTGCTTCCGGCTAAATGGGTGATACACGCTGTGGGACCGGTGTGGCACGGAAATGCTGATGGCGAGGAGTCAAGGCTTCTCGCGTCCGCCTACAGGCGTTCGCTCGAAGAGGCCATCCGCGTCGGCGCAAAAACCATAGCGTTTCCGGCCATCTCGACAGGCGCCTATGGCTACCCGAAGGACGAGGCGGCTATGATCGCGGTAAGCACGATAGCGGCCTTTCTCAGGGAAGACGCTGGAAACGCCATCGAAGAGGCGCGGCTCGTCTGTTTCTCCAAAGAATCCGCCGGATGTCACCTGTCGGCGCTGCGGGCTGTCTTGCCTTGACGCGGCATGGTCAACATAACGAGGCTCTTAAATCCTGACGGGGACGCGTTTCCGGGAGACAGGACGAGGTACGGCCCGCAAACCTCGCCTCCGGCCGTCGTCTGGCATGTCACCGGAGACTGCAATCTCCGATGCCGCCACTGTTACGCGGCGCTGGGCGCCGAAAGCCCCGGCCCGATGAGCCCTGGCGAGGCTTTCGAATTTATCGGGCTGCTCCGAGATCTTGGCCCGCCGGCGCTTTTATTTTCTGGAGGCGAGCCGCTTGCCAGCCCTGACTTTTTTCCGTATCTCGCCAAAGCTTTTTCAAGCGGCATAAAAACCGCCGTATCTACGAACGGCGTGCTTATAGACGGCAGCGCGGCGCGTGAAATGGCCCGTCTTGGCGTCCGGTACGCCGGAGTCAGCATCGACGGAGTGGGCCGCGTGAACGACCTCTTCCGGGGGATTCCTGGCGCTTTCCGGAAAGCGGTAAACGGCATAGAGGCTCTTGCGTCGAACGGCTGCCGCGCCGGTCTGCGCGTGACGCTTACCAGGCCTCTCCTGCCTCATCTGGAATCCATCCTCATCCTTGCCCTCGATCTGCCCGTCTCCAGGATCTGCTTCTATCATTTCATACCGGCCGGAAGAGGCGCGTCTGACGGCGGCCTCATGCCGGATCATGACGAGGAAAAGCTAGCTGTAAGCCGGGTAATCGGCTGGGCTTCCGCCCTGGAGGAAAACGATAAGGGCCGCTTGCTTGAAGTGCTGACTGTAGGGGATCCTTCCGACGGCGTGCTGACGTATGAATATCTCCGGAAAAACGCGCCAGGCCGCTCCGAAGCCGCCAGGGCGCTTTTGACGCGCCAGGCCGCGCGCGGCGCGTCCGGGATAGTATCGGTCAGATGGGACGGCGCGCTATTCCCGAATCAGTTTTCATGGGGCGCCCATCCAGGCAGCTGGCGCGATCTCTCGGAAGCGAAATCGCTCGGCAAAGGCGGAAGATTCTACTCCGAACCCCCATGCCGCGCCTCTTGCCGTTGGCAAGATATGTGCGCCGGGCGCGAGGGGCGTCCCTGCATGGCGTCCGATGGAAAATCCGCATAGCGCTGTTGCCCGTAAGATCGCTTCCGCGCTTGAGGAGGGCCTGCCTCTGTCGCCGGAGCCGTTTGCCTGCGTCGCTGGCGCCCTTGGCATAGATCAGGACTCGGCTGTTTCAGTAACGGAAAGCCTTCTTCACTCCGGCAGCCTCCGGCGGTTCGGCGCTTTCTGGGATTTCTCGCCCTTTTACAGCGCTTACCTGTTCGGGGCCAAAGTCGCGCCGGAAAAGCTCGGGCATGTTTCGGATTGGATAAACGGCCTTGATTCAGTCACGCATAGCTACCTCAGGGATCACGAACTCAATCTCTGGTTTACGGCGATTTTCAAAGGCAACGAAAGCGCGCTGATGCTTGCAAAAATTACCGAAAAGTTTCGCGCGAAAGACATCCCCTTTGCCGCGTTAGGGACCGTGCGCCGGATAAAGCTCCGCCCGTCGTTTGCTGGCCACCAGCATGATGGAGGCGATGGCGTTGCTTCGGACGTCGCTGGCTTGGAGTTTGCGCCCGTGCCTGGGCATGAAAATAAATTCCCGCAAAGTTTAAATGAAACGCAAAAAAAAATTATCGCGTTGCTCCAGAAAGACATGAAGCCTCAGCGCCGGTTATTTGAGAGCCTTGCCGCATGCGCGGGGATGAGCGAGCAGGAATGCATCCGGAACCTGGCGGAACTCAGGTCGCTGGGTTTTTTGCGGAGAATCGGCGCTTCCGTAAACCACAACGCGGCGGGATATACGGCGAACAGCCTGATGGCATTCGATGTTTCCGGCATTCCGGAAGGCGAGGCAACGCTTTGCGCGGCAAAAGCGGTTTCGGGGCATCCGTGGGCAAGCCATTGCTATCTGAGGAACGTCGTCGCGTCGAGTCTCGGATATCCGTGGAGGCACTGCATGTTCGTCATGATCCACGCCAGAAGCGGCACGGAACTTGCGGAAAGGGAGGGCATCATTGTCTCGTCCCTTTCGGGCCCGGCTTCCGGTGAAATCATTTCCATGATGACATTGCGGGAATACAAAAAAACCTCGTTCATCTTTGACGTTGAGTCAATTGATACCGACTTGCAATCAAGGGCCTAAAGTTAAAAGACTTCAGTGACAGTGTTTATGTTCCACGAGACGTACCATTAACACCCGATTGAAATAGAATTGGTATGAGCAAAGCTGAAAACGAAGGGAGCGTTTGCCATGAAAAAAGAGATGCGCAGGAAGGACAAGCAGGTTCAGGATAGAAGCTGGATCGAGGATGTGCTGAAAAGGGGGAAGTATCTCTATCTCGGCCTTGCCACGCCGGATGGGGATCCATATGTCGTTCCGCTTGGCTATGCCTATGAGGACGGGACGATCTATCTGCACGGCGCGGCAAATGGCCTCAAAACCGACATCATAGAGTCAAATGCAAGGGCGTCTTTTAACGTCACGCTCGACATTGAGCTCGTAAGGGACGAGAAGGGGTCTGAGTTCACAAATAAATACAGGAGCGTCACAGGCTTTGGCGACGTCAGCGCCATAACGGCCTTAGACGAGAAAAACGCGGCGCTTGCCATATTGATGAGGAATTTCGGCGGCCCGCATAGCGACATCACGGAGGAGGGGAGCAAGTCGGTCTGGGTAGCTAAGATTTCAATCAGCGAAATCACAGGCAAGTGCAGCGGCTATCCGAAGCCATGAATTCCGGCAAATGACGCGCCCCGCGTCCGCATCGCAGACGGTCATGCGCGGCAGCCCGAAGAAAAGAGGCGCATTCCTGACGCCTCGCCCGTCATTATGCCCTGACGGTAAATTTCCGAAACGCCCGGCCAGTCCGTTTCCCTCATGCCGCGAATGAGCAAAGCCTTGCCGCCGGAAGAGCGGCAATAGTCATTTTCCTTCATCCCCGTCTTTTTTAAGCGCGGTCTCCGGCAGCGTAATCACTTCCCCCTCCTGGTCGTCCTGATACCAGTCATTTCGCACGCGCTCTTCAGGTTCAGGCCATACGCCCGCGCGCTCTCCCTCGGCTCTCGGTTCCGCGCCTGAGCGTGTTCTTTCTTCTGAAGGGAATCTGTAGGTCTTGAAGACGAATCCGGGCAAAAGGCCCGTTCTTGCGAGCAACATAAAGATGCCGACCGCTAAAATGACAAAGAGGATGAAGCCAAGGACAAACGGCAGCATGAATACCAATATTGCAGCCAGCAGAACCAGAATTATCAAACCGCGCAAAAACATCCCCCCGTGATAGCGACGCCTGAGCATCATTCTACCAGAGAACGAGGGATAATGGCAATTTAAGGATGCGCCTATAGTGCGATTGCCGGCGCTGATGCCCTGCCGCCTGAAAGGCGGGTTACGCAAATTATTTGAAGTTTTCCAAGAGTGACCTTGATATAATCCGAATAGATACTTATAATTTAGCATCGCTCTTTAGGCGCGGCTTATGCGGCGTCACGGAGCGCGGCTGTCCGAGGCTGATGTCTGCGGGCAGCAATATTCTATCCGGAGGTATATGTCTTTGCGTTCGCTTCAGGCAGACCGCGTTAAAAGAGAGTTCAGGAAAATATTGAGGAAACTGCCGATTCTGGTAAGGGCTGAATGGAAAACCCTCTTTCCCGTATCCATCGGCGCCGTCATCTACACGTTCGGCGTCATGTCGTTCACCGTTCCGTTCCGCTTCCCGGACTCCGGAGTCACGGGTATTTCCGTCCTGCTGAACTATCAGCTCGGGATCTCGCTCCCGCTGATGGTCTCCGTTGCCAACATAGTCCTCCTCGCGTGGGCATGGCGGGAGCTTTCCGCGCGGGTGGTGTTCTGGACGATTTACGGCGTGCTTCTCGTGACCGTGCTTATGCATTTAATGGAAGGCGCCCCCTTTCCCAATACGGATCAGAAGCTCCTGATAGCGCTTATGGGCGGCGCTATAAAAGGCTACGGGAGCGGCGTGGTGTTCCGCTCCGGGGGGTCGCTCGGCGGGATCGATATAGTCATACTCTACCTGCAGAAAAAATACGGGGTGGAGATCGGCAAATACAGCTTTTATTTTAATCTATGCATACTTGGGGCAAGCGTGTTCGTCGTAGGGGCGGAAAACGCGATGTTCGGCCTGATGGGCGTCTATACGTCGAGCCTTGCCATCGACAACGCGATATCGTCATTCGAGAAACGCCGCCTCATATTCGTGATCACAAATGACCCACAGGCTGTGATAGACTATATATCGTCGACGCTCCGGCGCGGCACCACGGTCATTTCGGCTCACGGAGGGTACTCTGGCAGCGACAGGCCCATGGTGATGTGCGTCCTTACTAAACGCCAGTCCGTTGACTTGAAGCGTCATCTTTCCGAGACGCAGCCAAAGGCGTTCATGGTGCTTTCGGACGCAAGCGAAGTATTGGGCAGGGGTTTTAAGTCGTGGAGAGTGTGAGGCGCAAAAGCCCGCACGTATGCAAAAAACGGCGTTAAAAACGGCTTCCGTCCCCGGGTTGCGATGAATTGACCGGATTTGAATAAAGGGAGTTTTTAAATGGGCTTCGCTTCGCATTTGCGCGTCTTTCGCGGCTTCGCCTCGCGCCTGCTGAGGACAAAGAGCTCTCGCGGGGTTTATTTCACGCTGTCTTTCCTCACAATGGCGAGCAAGCCGCTCGGCTATGTGCGCAACCTGATAATCGCCTGGGCGTTCGGGACGTCCGCGGGGATGGACGCGTATCACGCCGCGCTCGGCGTGATATCCCTCTTTGCCGGCAGCGCCGGAGTCGCGGTGGAAAGCTCGGCGCTGCCCGAGATGGAGCGCGTAAGGAATGACTCAGGCGGGGATTCGCGCGCAGCCGCCTCGCTCTTTGCCGCCATGGCCTGGGGCACGCTTGCCGTGAGCGCCGTCTTGTACGCCGCGCTCTTTATCGCGCCGGGGGTGCTGATTAAGTTTTTCGCGAGCGGTTTCGACGATGAGCGCGTCCGCATGGGCGCCGTCATGGTATGGTGGCTTTTGCCCTTTGCCGTGATATCCGTATGCCGCCCGCTTGCCGAAGCCTGGGCGCTCTTTACGGAAAGGTTCACCACATCCGCCTTTTGCGCCGTCTCTTTTAACTTTATCGCCATTCCGGCGCTGCTGCTCCTCAAACCGGCCATAGGGCCATACGCGGTGGCGGCTTGCATGAGCGCCGGACATGCCGTGTCTTTCATAATATTTTTTCTGGCTCTTAAAGGAGTGCCGCTTAAAATCGCCCCCTCGCTCATTTCAGGCAAAAGCCTCTCAAGGATCTGCGCCAACGGATTTCTGTCCATGCTGATCTCCTTCTGCTTCGTGCTATATAACATCGTCGACAAGTACTTCGCCTCCCGCCTCCCGGTCGGCTCGGTCGCCGCATTGAGTTACGGCAGCCTTCTGCTTGGAATGCTCAATACCGCCGCTCTTACGCCCATCTCGTTTTTCCTGGCCAGAATAAGCCGTCTTGTCGCCGTAAACCCCTCCGAAGCTGACGAGACGACAAAACAGTGCATCTCCGTGGCGCTCGCGTACTCGCTCCCTATCGCGTTCATGACGGCGGCGGCCGCAAAGCCTATCGTCGCTGTCATTTTCGGCTGGGGTAACTTCGACGAGCGCTCCGTCGCCATGACCGCCACGTGCTTCGCAGGCTACAATCTGGGGCTTGTTTCCGCCATCCCATCGACGATACTCTATCGCTACGCTCAGGCGCGTCAGGCGCTTAACAGGATGACGCCGCTTCTCTACGCCATGACGGCGCTCAACGCCCTGCTTGATTGGGTTATGGTCGGGCGCTGGGGGCTGTGGGGGCTCTCTTTGGCCACGAGCATCGCTCAGACGGTCTCCTTCGCTATCTCTTACAAGTTGATGATGCCAGGGTCTCTTTTCAGGTTTTTACAGGACTCGAAATTTTTCTGGCAGCTCGCCGCGATTATGCCCCTCTCAGCGCTGGTATGGGCCGGCGCCAGGTTTGGCATGGCGTTCCAATTACTGTTTTGCATGGCATCCATCGCCGCTTACCTCTTAGCAGCCCAACGCGCGGGCCTGATGCCGTTCGTGCCTGAGCACTGGAGGCCCTTGGCTCTGTTCTCTTTTTTGATCCAGGCCGCCGGAGCCATCATAAAAAAGATTTGAGGTGATGAACGTGGATGAGGCAGTAATATCCAATCTCAGGTCGCTCATTGAGATTTCCGGATCGCTTCCCATGTCTAGGAAGCTCGTTGACCCGAGAGGGCTTTGGGCATGTGATGTCGGCGTAGGGTCAGCCTACGAAAATTACGCTCTTTTGTCCCCGGAGTCCCAGGACGCTTCGGAAACGGAAGGTCTTATCGCTTCCGGGCTCGAATTTTTCAGCGTAGGCGGGATTCCTCATATCTGGCCTATATTCCCCGGCTTGCCGGAACAGGCGAAAGCCTTGCTCGAAAGGGGGGGGGCGCGTCTTGACGGCGTTTTTAGCGCGATGACCGCCGACATCCCGCAAGAGGTTTTTGCCCCGGATGACGGCACTGTGGCTGGCGCATGGATATCGGATTCATCCGATTCGGAAAAAGCAAGCGATTGGGCGGACGCGGCCTGGCAGGGATTTGACTCAGGAGAGCCCGCGCCGGACGGTTTCAGGCAATTTGTCTCGGACATCTCGCTTTGCGGGAAAATTTCCCTCTTGGGCCTTATAGACAAGGGAAAGGGGATCATGGCCTCGACTGGCCTTCTCTGCCAGGCGGGCGGAGTAGCCGGAATATATTACGTCTCGACGCGACATGAGTTCCGCAAAAGAGGCTTGGGGCTTCTCGTGATGAAGCTCCTAATGGAAAGGGGGTTCGAATCAGGGTGCCGCCGCGTGTGCCTCATAGCGACTCCGGACGGACGTCCGCTTTATCTGAAATGCGGGTTTAAAGAGGCTTTCCCTGTTCCGATCATGATGCATGAAGGCGGCGCTACAGAGCGCGGCGCGATTATCCGATAATAAAACATGCAAGCCAGATCGTGCCTGAAAATTCGCCGCATATGCGGCGTTCAGGGAGGTGAGTGCGGTGGACAGGCATCAGGAAGCGTCAGGAATATATGTCAACCCGGCGCCGCCGACGAGACGAGTGGAAAAGAAAGGCAGAAAATGGCGTGCTTTGGAAGATCCGAGCTGGGACGAGGCTCTTAAGGAGCATCTTGAAAAAATCGGCGCGGCTGCCCCCGAAGCGCTCAAAAAAAACGAGGATCTCAAGGTCAGGACAAGCGAAGCCCCGGCAGGCTACGAGCGCGAGCAGGGCACCGAACTCCGCATCAACAGCACGGAAGACTTCGATAAGGTCATCGATGAGATAAAAAGAATGGCCGATGACCCCGAAAAACTCGTCGAGTCTCACATCAAGGTCTTCACCGAGCCCGTCGCTAACGGAAAATGGCTCGACTCGCAGGGATCAATGAACGTAGTCTAAATCAAATGAACCGTAATTTGATTTAGAATCGGAATCGCGCAACGTAATGTTTGAATCAGAGATGCGAGAGGCTGCGTAAAGGCGGCCTCTCGCATCAGCTCTCAAACAGGGCTTCGCCGTTTTCCCACACGGCGGCGGCAAGTTCCGCCAGCGGCAAGCCCCTTACCTCGGAGATCTTCCCGTATGCCTCGCGCACGAGCGCTGGTTCGTTTCTTTTTCCCCTCATGCCCTGCGGCGCGAGGTACGGCGAGTCCGTCTCGCAGAGCAGCCTGTCCAGCGGGACATAAGCTGCCGCTTCCCGCAGTTCGCCGGCTTTCGGGTACGTGACCGGGCCGGCGAATGAGATATAAAATCCCATGTCGAGCGCGGGCCGCGCGTCGCGCTTGCCGCCCGAAAAGCAGTGAATCACGCCGCCATGCTCGTCCGCGCCGCAGTTTTTCATTATGGCCATAGCTTCCCGGTACGCGTCGCCCTCCGAGCGGTTCGCGGCGTTCCTTAAATGAATGATGAGGGGTTTTTTCGCTTTTTTTGCCAGAAATATCTGCAGCTCGAAAGCTTCAGCCTGCGCGGCCCTGGGCGAATTATCGTAGAAAAAATCAAGCCCTGTCTCCCCGATTGCGGCAACCGGAACGCCCTCATGCGGGCCAAGAAGCGGCAAAAGCCTCTCCTGGAGCCCCCCGCCCTTTATCGCTGCGGCGGCCTCGTGGGGATGAACGCCCACGGAAGCCAGCATCCTGATGCCGCAGGAGCGCTTTTCGGCGGCCAGCTTCAAGACCTCCCGGCTCGAAGCCTCGTCGCAGGCAGCCAATAAAAGCTTCGCGACGCCGGCTTCACGAGCCCGCTCAAGGACGGGATCGATCTCCCCCTTGAACTCCTCCATGTCGAGATGGCAGTGCGAATCGAATAATTTCATGCCGTTAGCTTATGAGCGATCCTGCCGGGAAATCGCCGCTTACGGTGGCAAGCGAAATGATTTCCTTCCCATCGTCCTCCGCCTCCGCCGCAAGAAGCATCCCGTTGCTCTCTATGCCTCTGAATTTCGCCGGCTTTAGGTTGCAGAGGACGAGAATTTTCTTCCCTACGAGGTCTTCTTCCTTGAAATGCTCCCTGATGCCCGACACGATCACGCGCTTTTCGCTGCCTAGGTCCACATGCAGCTTGTAGAGCTTGGCGGCTTTTTCTATTGTTTCGACGCGCTCGATTCGAGCCACACGGATCTCCAGTTTTTTAAAATCCTCTATTTCGATCTGGGAGAATTTTTTTGCGTCCGGCGCGCCGCCAGGGCCGGACTCCGCCATTTCCGCGCCCGGCTTTTTAGCCGCGTCCCTCAAAGCCTTTTCCTCGACCCACTTGGGCATATCGATCCTCGGGAACAGGACTTCTCCCTTTTTGACGTCTATCGCGTCATTGCCGCGCCCCCACTCCCAGTCCGGCAGTTTTACGGCGCCGATGTCAGGAGCTTCCGCCTTTAAGCCTAGCTGTTCCCATATCCTTCCGGCAGTCGCGGGCATAAAGGGATAAAGGATGATCGCGGTAAGGCGCAGGACTTCCCACAGGGTGCGGAGGACTATGTCGAGGCGCTCGTCCGGGTCGTTTCCCGGCTTGCCGAGTTTCCAGGGCGCCGTTTCGTCTATATATTTGTTCCCTGACGAAATCAATGTCCAGAGCGTCTTGAGCGCGGAGTCGAGGGCAAAGTCGTCCATGTCGCGGTCCATCCGATCGATTATCTGACGCGCCGCCTGTGCCACGGCCCTGTCTATCTCCCTCGCGCGAAGAAGGCATGCGCCGTCCGGCAGCCTCCCCCCCCTGTATTTTTCGATCATCTGGAGCGTCCTGTTGAGCAGGTTTCCAAGATCGTTCGCAAGGTCGGAGTTTACCCTGTGCGCCATGCCAAGCTCTGAGAAATCGCCGTCATTGCCGAACGGCACCTCGCGGAGCAAAAAGTAGCGGAACGCGTCCGCGCCGTACACTTCGATCATCTCGAAAGGATCGACGACGTTGCCCTTCGACTTCGACATCTTTTCGCCCTCGACCGTCCACCAGCCGTGCGCGAAAACGCGCACAGGAGGGTTCATGCCCATTGCCATGAGTATCGCGGGCCAGATTACGGCGTGAAAGCGGATGATGTCTTTCCCGACCATGTGGCGCACGTCAGGCCAGTACGTTTCCCACAGCCCGCCGGACTCTGGGTAGCCGACAGCGGACGCGTAGTTTATGAGCGCGTCGAGCCATACGTATACGACGTGCCTGTCATCGCCCGGCACCGGGATTCCCCACTTGAGCGTCGTGCGCGAGACGGATAGATCCTGGAGCCCGCCCCTGATGAAGCTCATGACCTCGTTGTATCTCGCCTTAGGCATGATCGCGTCCGGGTGTTCCTCGTAATGGCGTATGAGCTTCTCCTGATAATCGGAGAGGCGGAAAAAATAGCTCTCCTCGGACATTCTGGAAAGCGGCCTCCCGCAATCAGGGCACGTTTTCGCCTCCCCTGTCTGCGCGTCAGGGAAGTAGGCCTCGCAGGGGAGGCAGTACCATCCCTCGTAGTTCCCCTTGTAAATATCCCCCTTATCCAGGAGCGTCTTGAAGAAGTGCCGCACGACCTTCGCGTGGCGCTCTTCAGTCGTGCGGATGAAGTCGTCGTTCGATATCTCCAGAAGAGGCCAGAGCCTGCGGATGTTGACCACGACCTCGTCGCAGAGCTGGATGGGCGTCATGCCGCGTTTTTCCGCCGCCTGCTGGATTTTTTGCCCGTGCTCGTCGGTGCCGGTCAGAAAGCGCGTGCTGTCGCCCATCATCCTGTGCCATCGCGCGAGCGCGTCGCACGCGATGGTCGTGTAGGCGTGCCCGATGTGCGGGACATCGTTTACGTAGTATATCGGCGTCGTTATGTAAAAGCCGCCGCCTTTTTTTCCGTCACTCATCCTCCGATACCTCCGATGTGTTAATTAAAAAAGCTTTCGCCTCGTTGCGCGATATACCATAACTCTCAAAAAGCCGGTTGGCAATCTCTTTGTCGAAAATTCCCTCGGATCTCATTCGCAGCGCTTCCGGCCTCCAGTCCGGCGCCTGTTCCTCCACGTCCCCGCATCCTGCGACCGCAAGGACGATCTCCCCCTTTATCGCCCTCGAAGAGGCTATGGCGCGCAGTTCCTCGATCGTGCCGCGTATCGCCTCCTGATGGACTTTCGAGATTTCCCTGACGATAGCCGCGTTCCTGTTTCCGAGGCAGGCGCCGAGAAAATCGAGCCCCCTCGTCAGGTCGTGCGGGGCCAGGAAAAATACGAGCGTCGCGTCAAGCCTCGCGAGCCGTTCAAGCTTTTTCGCGCGTTTTGCGGCCTTCGAGCCGATTATATCCGGAAAACCGACGAACATAAACGGATGGGGCTTGAGCCCGGACAATAAGAGCGCTGGAAGTATGGAGCTGGCGCCTGGCAGGGCATCCACGGGCAAGCCCTTTTCATGGGCGGCGCGTATCAAAACGTAGCCTGGATCCGATATGCCGGGCGTGCCGGCGTCCGAGATCAGAGCCACGCGAAGGCCCTGCTCGATCCGCCCAATGAGTTCGGCCGTCCTTGATGCCTCGTTGTGCTGATGGTAGGAGATAAGCGGTTTTTTTATCCCGTAATGGTTCAGGAGCTTTAAGGCCCTCCGCGTGTCCTCGCAGGCAATGATGTCGGCCCCGCGCAGCTCGCTCAAGGCGCGCAGCGTTATGTCGTCCAGATTTCCGACAGGCGTGGGCACGATCACGAGCGGCATAAAGAACCTCCGTCCAGCGCATACGCTTCGAGCAGTTCTCTGGTGTATTTCCCGTCCGGCCCGCAGATAAAAAGAGGCGGCTCAATAATGAGGCCGTCCCCGGAAGAGCGCATGGCCTCCACCAGCACGACGGACGCGGGCCCGCCGGGCCTCGGGTGGACTGCCCGCATCCGTTTCGGCCTGACGTTGTTCAGGCTCAGGAGGGAGAATAATTCTCCCGTGCGCTTCGCCCTCATGACGAGAAACAATTTTCCCCTGTTGTCGAGAAGGTACTTCGCGGCGGCTACGACATCCGTAAGGCCGCAGCAGGCGCCGTGCAGGGCCGATGCCAGTGCGCCGTTCGGGCTCGGCCTGCTTTTGTCCGGTTCGTCGTAAGGAGGGTTCATCACCACGGCATCGTATGACCCGGACGTGAAATTTTTCCTGTGTTCCCTGAGATCCGCCACGAAAAAATTCACGTCTTCCGACAGTCCGTTCAGTTTCGCGTTTTCGCGCGCAAGATCAATGAGCGCCGGGTTTATGTCGAACGCGTCGATGGGCCGATGCCCTCGTGCGGGCAACGCGGCGCTTGCTTCGGACTCCATGACATGCGCGGCGCTTCTTTTTTTCCGTCGCATGGCGAGTATGAGCGACACCGCCCCCTGAGCGCAGCCGAACTCGACGGCCCTTGCCCTATCGGCGAAACGCGCGAAATGCGCGAGAAGAACCGTGTCGACATTCACCCTCGGTCCCGTCCCGCCGTCCGGCTGAAATATCCTGAGCGCCCCGAAGAGAAGGTCATCCGGCTGGCTATTCTTTGCCTCTTTTGCTACCGCGCTTTCATCCGTTTTCATATGCTTAGGATATCACCTTTACGAATTTTCCGCAGTAATCGCATTCCGCTTACGGCTCTTGCGATTGCCCCTGTTCTTCTTTAAACCTTGCTGGTAATATTAAAACGGCTGAGGCATAATGCCGGCTTAAAACCGGCACCGGGCTTTCGCGCGACGGCGCGTTTGAGCCAGGGGCAGAATAATACATTATTCCGATTCTAAATCAAATGAACCGTAATTTGATTTAGAATCGGAATAGCGCAACGCAATGTTACGCCAACGCGAAGCGCCCGAGGTTTTCCCAAGTCAACTCGTCTGTCATGAGTTGACTTGGAATTAGAATTAAAGGAGATGAGCCGTCTATGGACGACATGGCCGAGCGGTATCGCAAGACGTTTTCTATTTCATGGGATCAGCTTCAGAAGGACTGCAGGGCTCTTGCCTGGAAGCTGCTGGAGGTAAGGAAGGAGTGGTCCAAGATAATCGCGATAGCGCGGGGCGGCCTCGTTCCCGCGGCGATAATCGCGCGCGAGCTCAATATAAAAGTCGTCGACACGGTCTGCATTTCCAGCTACACCATAAGGAATCAGAGCGCTACGCTCAGCATACTGAAACGGCCCGACCTTGCCGACATGGATGAGTCGTGGCTCATCATCGACGACCTCGTCGACACGGGGCGGACAGCGACCGCGACGCGGGAGATGTTCCCGGGGATTCACTTTGCCACGGTATACGCGAAGCCGGAAGGCCGTCCGATCATCGACACCTTCATAACCGAGGTCAGCCAGGACACATGGATACTCTTCCCCTGGGACTCGTACACCACGACATCGTTCGTCTCCCCGATCGCGGACACGGTTTAAACGGAGGCCCGGTTCTAGCGTCCCCGATGCCAAGGGCCTCCGTGGTCGCGTCCATTATGCCGAGATCTTCCGCCAGCAGCCTTTCAATAAACGAATTAAATAAGCCGCTTATTCTCTCGCCGGCGGCAGGTGCGAGAGTATATTTCGCGCGTTTTCGTCGCTCAAGTCATAGCCGTAGAAGTTTTTATAGTACTCCTGGGTTTCCTTCACCATGTCGATGTCGCTGAAGAGATCGGGGTAGAAGGTTTTCGCCATAAACTGCATCAGCAGGACGCACTCCCCGCTGTAATCCCAGAACATGACGCCATTCGGGGGCAGCAGCACCATGCCGTTTTTGACGGCCGATATCTCGCTCCACCTCACGTCCCGCGTCACCCCGTCCGTCGAGTCGGTGCGTCCCATTATGATGATGTCAGGATCCCACTCGATGATCTGTTCGAGCGTCACGGTATCGTTCACTTCCTCGTTAGTGTCTTTCGCCACATATATCCCGCCGGCCAGCTCCGTTATGAACTGCGGGTATGAGTTTTTCGAAAAACATTCAAGGCCGTTGTCCGAACAGCTGAAATAGACCTTTTTTCTGTCACTCTCGCTCAGATCCTTTGTCCTGTCGCTGATCAGCTTCACTTTTTCGTCAAAGTAGCGGTTCCACATGTCCGCGCGCTCTTTCGTCTCTTCCCCGATGGAGCCCGCGATGATGTTTACCTCTCTTTTCTGGAACTCTATAAACTCCTCGGCGGTTGTCGGGTTGTTGTCGGTCAGCTGCGTCACCACGACGGCAAGGCCCGCCGCTTCCATTTTCTCTATCTGTTCGGGAATGCTCCAGTAGTAGATTATGTCGGGGGCGAGCGATATAAGCTCCTCCACGTTCGGCTCCATCGGGTTTAAAAACAGCTCCACGTCGCCGAACCTGGGGTAGACCTCAAGCGCCCAGGGGCCGGCGACGGCGTAGGCGTTCTTTCCGACTATTTTGTCGGCCGCGCCGAGAAGAAGGATTTTCTCGGGCGTCGGTCCGACGAACGTGGCAAGCCGCTGCGGGGCAAGAGGCAGCGTGACCTCCCTGCCCGCGAGGTCGACGAAAATCCTCTCCTCCGGAGAGGATGTCTCGTCAGCGGCGACGTCCGTGGCAGGGACCACAGGCATCTGCTCCCCGCGGTTTAATGCGTTCATTCCTATAAAAGCCGCAAGCGCGATAACGATGACCGCTATCCATATTTTTCCGTTCTTTCCCATATTCAGTGCCTCCTTATTCATAAAAAACCTTGGCGCCACATGCCGCAAAGAGCGCGGCGCGGATTAGCCGGTCAGTCTTTCAGGCCGCCGATAATACATGCCATGCGCCGCGATTCCTCTATGTAAACGAGGCGCAGGTCGGCGCGGTACATGTCTTTTAGAACGCGTTCGCTGATGATTTCGCGGACTTTGCCTATTTTCATGCCCCCTTTCCCGTCAAGAATGCCGACAGCCCCGTCGAGCAGGATGGGGTGATCCGGAATGTGCGTCGTCAGGATTACCGCTATCCCCCGGCTCGAAAGACCGGCGACAAGTTTCAGTATCTTTATCTGATTGCCGTAGTCGAGATGGTTTGTCGGCTCGTCCAGGAGGACGACTCCCGGCGCCTGTACGAGCATTCTCGCTATCTGCGCCTGCTGCCTCTCCCCGCCGCTGATCTTCGAATACAGCTTGTCTCTCAGGTGAGCTATGTCGAGCGACGCAAGGGCCGCATCGGCCAGATCGTAATCCGGCTTGCCTGGCACTTTAAAGATGCCCAGGTACGGCGCGCGTCCCATCACGACGTAATCCCTTACCGGAAAGTCGAAAGCAGGCGGATGGGTCTGAGGGACATAGCCGACGCGGCGGGCCATATCGGCCCGCGAAAAAGAGGACGCGCTCGACCCGTTTATGGAAATGCGCCCCCTGTCTATGGAATTGAGCCCGCACAGGCAGTCAAGCAGGGTTGATTTCCCGGATCCGTTCGGGCCTAGCAGCGTGAGGATCTCGCCCGGCCTGATCGCAAAGCTGACATCGCTGAAAACAGGCCGTCCGGGCGTGAAGGAGAAAGTCACCCCTTCAGCCTCTATGGCTGGGGTTTTCATGTCATGCGGGATAGAATTGCCGGAAGTCATTGCAGCCTCGTTTTCTGAACGAAGAGCAGCCAGATGAAAAGCGGGGTGCCGATCATTCCGGTGAGTATGCTGAGCGGTATCTCGGATCCTGTAAGGTTCCTCGCGAATGTGTCGACGACGATGGTAAAACTTGCTCCAAGCAGGATGGACGCCGGAATGAGCCTCTTGTTGTCGTGTCCGGCTACGATGCGCCCGAGATGGGGTATGACGAGCCCGATCCAGCCTATCGTCCCGCTTATGCATACGGCGCCCGCTGTCAGAAGCGTCGCGCAGACGACGATGGCCCCTCGCATTTTTTTCACGTCCACGCCGAGGGACCGCGCCTCGTTATCGCCTAGGGCGAGTATGTTTATCCTCCACCGGATCATTATGAGCCCGGCCATGACGGCAGCCATTGCCGGGCCTATGGCCTTTATCTCCGCGCTTTTGATGGCGCCGAGGCTGCCCATGGCCCAGAATACGATGGATGGAAGCTCGTCGAGCGGGTCAGCGAAATATTTGAGAAGCCCCTGAAGCGACGTCATGAAGCCGGAGACGATGACGCCCGACAGGACGAGCATCGGTGCCGTGCCGTTCTTAAAAAACCCTGGGATGGCAGCAGCGGCCGCGACTGCCAGAAGGCCCATGGAAAGAGCGGAGAGCTGCACGGCAAACGCCCCCCAATGCATGAGGATGGCGGCGGACGCCCCGACGCAGGCGCCGGAAGAGACGCCCAAAATATCGGGCGAGACGAGCGGGTTCTTGAACACTCCCTGATACGCCGCGCCGGACAGGGCGAGCGAGCCTCCGACGAGGCATGCCCCGAGGAGCCTCGGGAGGCGTATGTTCACGATGACGTTCTCCATCTGAGGCGTCCATGTTTTTTCCATCGGGACGAGGCGCGACGCCATTATCCTTGCCGTCTCCCGGAGCGGGACATGAAACCTGCCAGCCGTCAGGCTCGACATGAAAAGCGCCAGCGTGACGCATAATAGCGCCGCGAAAAGCGCCGCGTCTTTACTGAAAAATACCGTCGCTTTCATGCCCGAGGCGTTCACTCGATTGGATGCAAGTCAAGAACGTCCCCTGGCTGAAACCCTCGCGATCCGATAGGGAGGATGGCGTAGGCGTTTGCCTTCATGAACAGTTCTCCCCTTATACGTTCGTCAAGGGCGGCGGCGTATGTCTGCCCGCCTTCCGTCCAGACCTGGAAGAAGAGTCCGTATTCGAGGGGGAGGCAGTCAAGCCGGAGTCCGTTCTTTGCCTGGGCAGTTATCTTAGGCCTAAGATCGCCGCGCAATCCGAACCAGTGCTCTATCAATCCCCTGACGCACCATTGGAGCGGGAAGAACGTAGAAAAAGCGGGGCCTGGGATGTTCACGACGGGCTTGCCGTTTTTTATCGCGGCCGCTATCGGCCTGCCGGGCCTGGCCTTCACGTAGTGGCTGAAAAAACTCGCGTCCCGCGCTATAAGTTTCGGGCAGAAATCTTCCGTTCCCTTTGACGCCCCTCCGTTTATGAGGATGATGTCGCATGAGTCCATCGCGCTGTTCAGAACGCCTTCGAGATCGCTTTTCACGTCCCTCATTATGGGGAACATCACGGCTTCCGCCCCAAACGCGCCGAGAAGCGAGGCGGTCATCGCGCTGTTGCAGTCTATGACTTGCCCTCTGGATGGATGCCCGCCGGGAGCGACAAGCTCTTTCCCCGTGGGGATGAACGCTACCCTTGGCCGCCTGAGCACGTCTATGCGCCTTATGCCGGCTGTGGTGAGGTTCGCTATGTCGACTGACAAAAGGCGCTGCCCATGACCGGCCATTAGCATCCCTTTTCGCACCGTTCCGCCTTTTGGCTCGACGCACCTGCCAGGAGCGGCGCTTACATTGCCGGACAGGGCTAGCGCGCCGCCCGAGAGGTCAGCTTCCTCTATCGGGATGACCGCGTCGAACCTGTCGTCAAAATCGTCCCCCATATCGGCCATAGCGTAATCTTCGCCGCAAACCCACCGCGACGTGTCAGGCATCCCGCCCGCGAAGTCGCTGGAACGGACCGCTATCCCGTCGCATTCCGCGCCCCTTTGAACAGGGATGTCGATTTCAGAGCAAACGTCGCGCGCCGGCACCCTGCCAAGAGCGCACGCGACGTCCGCGCTTTCCTCTCCGGCATCAGGCATCCAGTTTGAGCGCATCCTGCTCATGATCTCATCAATAGTCATACAACTGGCTGAGTCAAGCTGACTCATGCGATCACTTCCGTTTTTAGAATTTACCGGGGGACAAATCGCGCTGCAACAGCAACGCAATTGCATTGTATCACAGGCAAACCGGTAGTCAAGATTTTAGCCGGGCCTTTAGTCAAGCCAAACCTTGGGAATTTGTGTTTTTCCGCAAAAGCCAGAAAAAGAGGAGATCTCTCGTTAATTGAGAGACCTCCTCGCAGAGCGACTCACATTCCGCGGTTTGCGAAATTCAGCTTTACCGAGTCGTTAACGGACGTGCCTTTGCCAAACTCATCAATCTCGCGCAATCCGGGCAATCGCCTCTGATTTGGAACGGATGACCGTTCACCCTTCTGGCCGAAAGGCTGCTGGCGATATTGTCAGGGCGCGTATAGACCAGTTTCCCTCCGATGTACGTCTGAAGGACCGTTATATCTTGGAGTTCGGCATCAGGACATGTAATGTAATCCCTGTCGATGACCACAAAATCGGCGTACTTCCCAGCCTCCAGCGAGCCTCTGTCATCCTCGGAGAATATCGCGAGCGCGCCCCAGCTGGTGTATGACTTAAGAGCTTCCTCTTTCGTAATCCTCTCGGCTGGATACCATCCCCCTGGCGGATCATTAGCCGGGTAGGCGTCATTCGCGGACTGTCTTGTTACCGCCGCGTAAATGCCTCTGAATGGATTTACGTTTTCGACCGGTGAATCAGAACCGTTAGCTAATTTTGCGCCCATATCGATCATCGTGCGCCATGTGTACGCCAGCTTAGCGCGATCACCAAGCCTATCCGGCGCCATAGCATGATCGGATGGCGCGAAGTAGCCTTGAATCGAAGGTATGATGCCCATTTCAATAACCCTTTTGAGATCATCCGGCTGCACAACGGAATAATGTTCGATTCTGAATCTGCGCTCCGGCAATTTTTCGCTGGCGACAGCGGCCGCATACGCGTTAATTACCTCCCGCACGGCCCTGTCGCCTATCGCGTGCGTCCCGACCTGAAAACCGTAATCGCTCGCTGTCTTCACTACGGTTTTTAACTCCTCCGGGGAGTATATCCCAGCGCCGGTATTGCCGGGGGCATCGCTGAAATCCTCCAGAAGCCAGGCCGTTCTGGAGCCAAGCGAACCGTCAGCGTATATCTTTACCGCGTTAACCGAGAATTTGCCGCCATGCAAATCCTTCACGGGTTTGCCATAGTCGTTTATAAATTCCGCTTCATCGCCCGCCGAGAGCATCTCATACGCCCTCACCTTGAGCGTTCCATCCTTATAGGCTTCATCCAATATTTTGGCGTCGGTGTAACCAATCCCGGCATCCACAACGGTGGTGAGCCCAAACGACAAGAATTTCTCCTCCGCCTTCTTGTACATTGCCAGCTTTCCCTCCTCGGTTCCGAAGAGGGGAACATACGCGCGCGCGTTAGCCATGACTGTTTCCTTGATTATGCCCGTTAGTTCGCCCTGGTCGTCCTTTACTATCCACGGAGAATTAGGGTCTAGCGATGGATCCGGTGTGTCCTTGGTTATCCCGCATAACTCAAGCGCTAGAGAGTTTAACCACGCCGAGTGCCCGTCGGTCCGCTCAAGGAAGACGGGGTTATCCGGCGCAGCCGCGTCAAGATCCTCCTTCGTCGGCGGCGTCACAGCCGACGGCAAGAAGGTGACCGGATCCCAATTCCAATATGGCGATTCCTCGTTCCAGCCAAAAGAGTAGATCCATTTGTCATTGCCTGTCCCAAGCCTCGCGGCTTCGTCTTTCACATTCTTCAGAATCGTCGCCTTAAGCTGCCAGTTAGTATCAATCGTAATTGAAGGATCCATCATACCCGTACTCTGAAAATGCAGGTGATTTTCGATAATGCCCGGTATGATTGTTTGCCCGTTCAGATCGACTATTTCGGTGGTCGTTCCTCGATAGTCACGGGACGCGGTATCTGTGTCCCCTACATACAGGAGCTTGTCTCCCAGCACCGCGATCGCTGAAGCTTTGGAAAATTCATCGTCCACAGTGTAGATGTTTCCATTGATATAAATCGTGTCCGCAACCTTAGATTCCCCAGATCCGCCGCCACCGCCGCAGCCGCCAGACATCAACGTGAAAGCCATTATCGCCATACTTATCACCAGGATCAAATCTTTTTTCCTCATTACGCAACCTCCTCGATTTTTTTATATAAGATACCGGAAAACACATGAAATATTTTAGCGAGATATTCGCTTATCGCGCTAAATATTACCTTACGCTGATATGTTGGCCGGCATTTTCGCCCAGCCAGCCTCCGATTCGCGACATCTGCTCACTGCCGTAATGTTTCTTCGAGAGAAGTAGACATCCATATTATTAATTAAACCCGCTATACTGGAAACTTGTTCCAAGTATACCAGATAAAACTACAATTGTCTCGTCAAAAAAATATCGCTCAGGGGAACAGCATTTACTTGCGAACCCTTGATATTACCAGCTTTAGGCCCTACGTAAAATACGTATACGAAAAACATAAACCAGTTATTGCAACGATCCGCAGAAAGTAAATGCTGTCGCCCTGCCCGGGAGAACCGGAGAACCCGCATGCTTGAAACAATACATAGTTTATGATAATATAAGAAATATAATTTATTATTATGGTTATTCCATTTACTAACCCTTCGATGGATTGTATGATGGAGGCATGAAAGAATATCCGATGACATTTGAGGAGTTTATAACGCGATTTTCGACAGAAGACCAATGTCGAGAATATCTGTATCAGTCGCGATGGGTAGATGGATTTATATGTCCGAAATGTGGACATACGGATGAACCGTGGCCGATTGGTAAAAACTTGTATAAATGCAAAGGTTGCAGGCATGAAACCTCGGTAATTGCGGGGACAATTTTTCAAGGCACACGAAAACCTCTGAAAACGTGGTTCATGGCAATTTGGTGGGTGACTGCGCAGAAAAACGGTGCAAGCGCGGCAGGTTTGCAACAAATATTAGGCTTGGGAAGCTATAAAACCGCTTGGGCATGGCTTCATAAAATTCGCACAGCAATGATCAATCCAAACCGGACAAAATTATCCGGCACAGTCGAAGTTGATGAATGCTACATTGGCAGTGAAGAACAGGACGGCAAATGAGGTCGTGGCACGGAGAACAAAATCCTTGTGGTAATTGCTGTTGAACTCTTGGAAGGCAAGAATCAACTTGGGCGAGCACGCATGAAAGTTGTGCCTGATATGTCGAAGGGATCATTGCAAGGTTTCATCGAAGAAAACGTTGAACCAGGCAGCACCGTTGTCACGGATGGTTGGAGCAGCTATATTTCACTTGGGAAAAGCGGATATGCTCACGTTGTTCCGAAAAAGCTTGAAGCTGCAGACCCGGATAACATTTTACCTCATGTCCACATGGTTGTTTCTTTACTCAAACGTTGGTTGCTTGGAACACATCAAGGGACGGCGCAGGAAATACATTTGCAGGCTTACATTGAAGAATATGTCTTTCGTTTCAATAGGAGAAAATCCGCAAAGCGAGGCTTGCTTTTCTACCGTTTGCTTGAAAATGCTATGCGTGTGTCGCCTACTACCCTTGACGATTTGCTTGGTCACAAGAAGCTATAAACAAGGGTTAGTAAAGGGAATAACCATATTTATTATTTTTCCTATTAGCTGTTTTTTGGGGCTGACGGTTTAAAAGTGACTTTTGCCACGAATTTTGAGTAGTTAAAATAACGACAATGTGGAAAGGAAGATTTTCATGTCATGGCTTAAGAACAGAAGTATAGGCGCTAAACTTGGTATTCTTTCAGGCATTCCCATAATGATTTTAATATTTATTACCATGTTCTATTACTATTCATCATCTGAGACCACCGATGCTTTTAGAGCCGCGTACTATGACTATACCAAACCAACCTTGAGCATCGCGATTGCGCGCATCCACCTCGAAGGGACGCAGAAGGACGTACTCAAGACGCTTGTGACGAACGACCCTGCCGAAGCTAAAGAGGCGACGGATGACTTGGCTAGGAGACGGGCGCAAAACCAGCAAATATACGAAGAATTGGGTAAAATGCAGCCTGACGATCCGAAGTTAGTGGAACTGTTCAATAAAGTCAAGTCAATCGCGTCCCAGATGAGAGGTTTGCAGGACGAGTGCGTGGCGCTGGGCGTTCAAGGCAAAAACCAGGAAGCGTACACGATATTTTTCAATGAACTCGAACCATCAGCTGAAGAGTACAGCGACTTGATAAACCAGCTTTCGAATAGCCTGATCGAGGCTACGGACATGGTGCAGAAAGGATCCGCCGAAGAGGCGCGGCGATCCGCGATCACGGGCAGCGCCGCCACTCTGGTGGTGACAGTGATCATGATTCTGCTCTCCATCGTCATCTCCCGCGCCATAACCGTGCCGATAAACGCGATGAAAGCGAAGATCGCTTTGTTCGCGTCGGGCGACCTGACTCTGGACTTTAAGGACAAGGGGCGAGACGTCATATCCCAGATGAGCAACGAACTGGAACTCATGTCAGAGTCGCTGAAAGAAGTCGTCGAGTCCATACTTGCCGGCAGCGGACGGGTATCGGATTCTTCCATGGATTTTTCGGGCATGGCTGAGGAGACGAACGCCACAGTGGAGGAACTGCGCGCAAACGTCGACGAGATGAGCGTCAACCTGAGTTCCCTTGCGTCGTCGAGCGAGGAAATCAACGCGTCGGTGGAGGAAGTAGCGGCCGGGGCACAAACTACCGCCGAGAAAGGCACCGACATTGCGAGGAAGGTCGACGACGCGATGAGCGCGGGTGAGAACGGCGTAGCCTCGGTGCGGAGCGTCGTCGATGGAATAAGCAGGGTGGCTGAAAGCTCGTCAGCGGCGACTTCCGCTGTGATGGAACTGGGTAACAGAGCCCGCCAGATACAAAACTTCGTGTCCCAGATAGGCAGCATAGCCGATCAGACGAACCTTCTTGCCCTAAACGCGGCCATCGAGGCGGCGCGTGCCGGAGACGCCGGGCGAGGGTTTGCCGTAGTCGCCGAAGAGGTGAGGAAACTCGCGGAGGAGAGCAACGTCGCGGCTAAAAATATCGCCGATCTGGCTTCGGCCATCACGTCCGAGCTTGATTTGATAGTGAAATACTCCCAGGAAAACGCCGATGATTCGAGCAAGGCGAAATTGCTGTCGAGCGACACCGAAAACGCGATAGCCAACATGCTTGCGTATCTGAAGGAGATAGCTAGCGCCACTCAGGACTTAGCGGCGGTCGCGGAAGAACAGGCGGCGTCGAGCGAAGAAATCGCCGAAGCTGTCCAGGGCATGTCGGGAAAGATAAACGACACGGCGAACGCGGGCGTGAATATCCGCACAAGCGTCGCGGAAGTAGCCGCCGCGTCCGAAAAAATGGCGGAGGGTTCAGAGAATCTGTCGTCGCTTTCCGGCGAGCTGCAGGAGAGGCTTTCGTTCTTCAGGCTCGATGAATCGAGCCGCGGCGGCAATACGGCTCAGGCAAAGAACAAGAGCCAATTGAAAGCTCTTCCGGGCGCAAGGTGACGCTCATCTGACAAAAAAGCTATTTAGCGCGCAGGTTTTTGCCGCTGCTTTTTCCTGCCTTCGGCTGGCTATCTACAGGGGGGGCACGGCGGGCTTAATTTGGTGAATTGCAAAAGTAAGTTCCAGTGGAGCAATAGTCCATGTGAATATAAGATTAAATTCCAGAAACATCGATATATTCGGTAATTTATTTGAGAACGCTTGATTTAGATCTGAGTCAACTCGAATCATGCGGGTTATAGTTTGATACGAGAGGAGAAGAAAAATTGGGTAAAGCAAATTCGTGGTACAAAATATTATCAATTTTTTTTTCGGCACCCTTGTTACTTCTTGTGTATATATTATGAATATGCAAATTGTATCCGTGACCAAGACCATTAAAGACAATAAATTATATGCTAAATATCTAATGGGCATGCCGGCAATGATCGAGATTGCAAATTATCGAGGATTATATCCAATGATAGGCAAACATGACGCAAAAAGCGAATATGTCAGAAGCATCGATATTTTCACTGATAACAAAATTGGCTCATTTGCGAATTTTTATCTAGCAAACGGCGAAATATTGAATATCTCTTTCGATGAGAGATTACAAGAAAAAACTTTTTATATTGGCATTATTTTAAAAGAAGGAACGCAGAAAAAAAAACGCGAAAATTTGAAAAGGTTCGTTGAACGAGGTGCCAATCTTGATGGGAGGGTAATGAATGAGTTTGGAGAAAATTATGATGGCGGAGTAGTGCTTATGAAGGCATATGTTTTATCAAATACTGAATAGTAATGTTAGTCACGTACCCCCGGCATAGCCGATGTCTCGTGTTTGGCCTTTGTCTAGATATTTCTTCAAGTTCAGCAAAAAAAGCTGGACTTTTTCATGCTTTTGTGGTCTAGTCATTAAACTAGATATGGAGGTGGCAGCATGGGCTTCCCT
>JAIROA010000054.1 GCA_031257775.1 Synergistaceae bacterium | reverse complement strand
GGCATTGTGCCCTGGCAGAGAAAGGACATACCGGACATGCCGGTGCAAAGCGCGGTATCCGGCAGGAATTACGGCGGCCTCAACGCGCTGTACCTCATGGAAAAGTGCGCGGAAAAAGGTTACAAAGACCCCCGCTTCATCACGGCGGGCGAGGCGACCAAAAACGGCCTCTATGTCCGCAAGGGCGAACATGGAACCGTTCTGGAACACTGGACGCAGGGCAGCGACGGCAAAATCAAACCGCGCGGCTACGTCGTCTTCAACGCCGAACAGTTGAACGGGCGTCTCCCTACACCCGAACCGGCGTAACGGCCGAATCTCGAAAAAGCGGCTGAAATGCTCAAAAAAGCCGGGATAGAGGTAAAGCCGGGAAGCGATATCAAAGAGTACCGGGACGCGATAAAGAAGCTGACGGTTAAAAAAGCTGAGGACACGGGCCTCAACCTTATGGCCCGTACGCCGGAACTTCTCGCCCTCCGATACAGCATAGCCAGCACGGCTGTCATGCGCGAAGCGGGCATACCGGTGGAACAGGCGGATGGCGCTCCGACAAAATCCTGGGCAAACAGCATAAAACACGACCCCTCGCAGCTCTCCAAAGCGGCGAGGGATGGGGGGCTTCTCGCCGAAGCCGTACTCGTGGACATGGGGAAGGACCGTGAAGCGGAGTTATTTCATGCCGCAATGGAACGGGCCACAGCCCAGAAAGGCCAGGAACTCGCCGCCGAAGCCGCCGCTATCCCCAGAGGGCTCGATTCAAACCTCCCCAACGCGGATTTATCGGGAGTACAGGAGGCCGTTATCTCATCGGCGGACAAGGCGGCGACGCAGGTGAACAATCTGAGGGCTTCCGCGTCGGCAAGGGAAGCCGGAACCGGCATAGACAAAATCGCGGCGGCGAGAAACGTGGCCAAAAAAGAATTGGGCGACAACGCGGTAGTCACAAGCGCCACTCCGGGCAAGACGTACAGCGGGAAGATAATCGGGATTCTCGGCGGGCTGACAAGCCCTGAGAACGACGCGATACAGGCGATATCCGATAACCAGGCGGTTCTGCATGGCATAAAGCACATCTCGGACAAGAGCATCCTCAAGATCGGCGAGGACATAACCCTTGCCGTTGACGAACAGGGATACAGCTCTGTCCGGGCCAAAAACGAAACGCGGTCTCAGAAGCGGGAAGGGCATAAACGCTGACGGGCGAAGCGTGTTCTTCCAAATTCTTTGAAAAAGAGAGGTGATTGTAATGCGGTCAGCCGAGAGGGAGAAAATTTATAAAACGCTGAAATTACACGACATGTGGCTTAACGGTGAAGACGGCGGGGGAAAAGCCGACTTGAGCGGGGCCGATCTGCGCAATCTCAATTTGCGCGGGAGGAATTTGAGTTACGTGAACCTGAGCGGCGCAAACCTCGAAGGAGCGAACCTGGCCGATGCCAATCTGTCCGGGGCCAACCTAAGCGGCGCGAAGTTGTGCGGCGCGGTTCCGGCAAACGCCACGCTCGTCGGGACAGATTTTACCGGGGCGGATATGACCGGGGCAAACCTGTTCAACGCCATATTGCGCACGGCAATTCTGCGTGAATCGGATTTGAGCGGCGCGGATTTGACCGATGCCGACCTGAGCGGCACGGATTTGTACCGTGCGAATTTCCGCGATTCGCTTCTCTGCGGAGCGAAACTTTGCGACGCCAAAGCGGATAAAACAGACATGCGCAACGCGAAACTGCGCGGCGCGGATTTGCGGGAAATGAGATTGGACGCGGGCAATCTGGTCGGCGCCGACCTCCGCGACGCAAATTTGAGCGGAGCGGTTTTAAACGAAACGAACCTGAGCGGCGCGGACTTCTATAAATCGAATCTGCGCGGCGTAGTATTCTGCAAATGCGACTTCGCCGGAGCTGACCTGAGCGGCGTGGATTTGAGTGGAGCCGGCGATTTGACCACTAACCGCTTTGAAAACGCGAATCTGTCGCACGCGAATTTGTACCGGGCAGAGCTTAAAGGCGTGGATATGGAAAAAGCCAATCTGAGAGGCGCTCGCATGAATCAGGCGAATATGCGGGGCATCGGCCTGAGCGGAGCGGATTTAAGCGGAGCGAATTTGTGCGATGTTATGCTTGAAGGCGCGACCTTGCGGGGCGCGAAGCTGAACAATGCTGAATTGAGCTGGTCCAATTTACGGAGCATTGACTTGACGGACGCCGATCTGACATGCGCGAAAATGGTGGCGGTTAAATTGAACATCGCAAACCTGAGCGGAGCCGTCATGAGTGCCGTGAATTTGACAAGCTCCAATTTCACGGAAGCATGTCTCGGAGAAACGAAACTAAACGAAGCGGATTTGCACCTGGGCAAATTTAATGGAGCGATCATGCGCGGCGCGGATTTGCGGGAAGCGAACATGACCTCGTGCGATCTGAGCAAAACCGACCTGCCCGGCGCGGATTTGCGCGGAACCGACCTGACCCGCGCGAAATTTGATGGGGCCAATCTGAGCGGAGTGATCCAAGACGCCGGCACGAAAATCGACGAACCGGCTCACGAGTTGGACACAGGCATGGATTTAATCGGCTATGCCAGAAATATCGCCAAAATATGCCTGGGAGACGGGGTTATCGTCACGAACGCCCAACCGGGCAGGACATACGAGGGAGAGATAATCTCCGTTCACGAGAGCGGCCGGAACAAACTGGCTGTTATGGCGTTGGCGGAGGATCGCGCTATCCTGCACGACCTCCGGGATGATGGCGCGATATCCGGTCTGGAAGAAGGCAAAACCGCGACACTGGTCACGGACGCAGAAGGCTACGGCAGCGTTAAGGACAGGGCCGCGGAAACGCAGTCACACACACGGGAAGGGATGAAACGCTGATATGGCGAGAAATATCGTAAAAACAAGGGATTACTCGTTTCGCGGGCTGAAACGCGATGGGATGGACTACAGGATAAAGGCGGCGATCATCTTCGCCGTATGTTTCATCGTAACCTTGCAGGCCACCGCGCAATACGCCGCCCACGCGTTCGGCAATCATCCGGCGCTCGGTTGGAGTTTCCCGGCATTGGGATACCGGGTGTACCCTTTCTGCCGCGCCGTGTACTGGCTATACGTATTGATGTCGGCCTTCGAGGAATCCAGGTCTCAAATAGCCGCCATGACCGCGTTCATATTCTCCGCGGGGCTCATAATCTCGGCCTTCGCCGCCCGTCGTTGTTATCTGAACGGAAAGAGCGAGAGTTTGGAATCACTGCACGGTTCCGCTCATTGGGCGACGCTGAGGGAGATAAAGGACGCCGGGCTTCTGGACGAGAACGGGGAACCGTTTTCCGAGGGAGTAGTCGTGGGCGGTGTTCAGATCGGCCGTGAAGTGAAGATGATGAGACATGGGGGTCGCGAGCACGTGTTGTGCTATGCGCCCACCAGAAGCGGTAAGGGAATATCCTTGGTGCTTCCGACACTTCTTGACGGCTGGCGTCAGAGTACATTCGTGCTGGATATCAAGCAAGAAAACTTTTCGCTGAGCGCGGGATATCGCAAAAAAGAGCTGGGACAAAAAATTCTCAAGCTCGATTTCACCGATCCCGATGCCATTGAGAAAGGCACGTCGGCGACGTTCAACCCTTTGGAGGAGGTAAAATTAGATTACATCTTCGAACCGGGCAAGCGCCTGCCCGATCCGAACAACCCGGAAGAGGCCATATTCAGCCTCGTCCCGTCAGGCACGAACAGCGAGACGTCGAGTATACAACAAATTGTGGCGATCATCGTCGACCCCAATGGCAAAGGTATGTCCGATCATTGGGAGAAGACCGCTTCCAGCTTCATGCTGGGTGCCATCACGCACATGCTCTACAAGTTCCGGATGGAGAGAAGAGGCGCCCCGGGAATAGCTGACGTCCTCACAGAGTTATCCAAGCCGGGGATACCCTGGAGGAAGGTAGTCGAATGCTGGCAGGAATATCCGCATCTGGGCTATGAAGAGAAAACGCTGCCAAACGGCGATAAAAGAATAGTGCCTCTGGTTCATCCGGTCGTCGCGCAGGAGGCGCAGTCGATATTGAACAAGCCGGACGAGGAAGCGGGAAGCGTTTTGTCCACGGTCATATCCAATCTGGGCTTATTCCGCGATTCCGTCGTCGCCAGAAACACTTCGAAGAGCAGCTTCAAAATACGCGATCTCATGAATCACGACGATCCCGTGTCCTGTTACCTCGTCATAAACCCGAACGACCAGTTGAGGCTGATGCCTCTCACCCGCCTTGTGCTGACGCAGATAATCTTCACGCTGGCGGCGAGGATGGATTTCGCGGACGGGCGCAGCGCGGAAACGTACAAACACCGGCTTCTGCTCCTGCTCGATGAGTTTCCGTCGCTCGGAAAACTCGACCTCTTCGAGAAAGCATTGGGATTCATAGGTGGATATGGCCTTAAATCTTATATTATCGCCCAAGGCCTCCCACAGCTCTTTAAAAGTTACGGCAAGGATGAATCCATAAGGGTTGGATGCCATATTCAAGTCGCGTTCGCGCCGAACGACATGGAAACGGCGGAATATCTAAGCAAGGCAACCGGCCAGACAACTGTCATAAAGGAAAACTTCTCGGAATCTTTCCAGGAGGGCAAGCTGTTCGGGAGCAAATCCCGGCAGACTTCATTGCAGGAGGTTCAGCGCCCTCTCATGAC